>CAZVZI010000021.1:0-11890 GCA_964631455.1 uncultured Thermodesulfobacteriota bacterium
TAAAATTTTTATTTTGATATGCTGACAGCAAGAACAAACTTTAACAAAAGCCTTTGCTGCCTGTCAATAATTAATAAGCAACCAAATATAATATCAGGCGTTAAAGAACTTTGTTGCTTTGACACTCTGATACCTTGACGCATTGCTACTTTATTTCACCCTTTCACCCTTTCCACTTTTATAACTTTTTTAACCTTTTTAAGACCATTGATAATGCTTGTCAAATGCTCCAGGTTATTTACCTCTATTTCAAACAGGCATATCGCCTTTTTATCAGGAGTAGTCGTTATATTGAAATCTTTAATATTTGCTTCATGCTCGGCTATAACAGCAGTCATGCCGGCTAAAAGCCCTTTTTCATCATGGCATATTATCTTTAGCTTTGCGGGCCTGGTTGTCTTTAATCCCTTTTCCCACGCAACATCTATTTTTCTTTCAGGATCGCTGTGCCGTATGCTCGGGCAACCCTTTAAATGAACGGCGACTCCCTTGCCTCTGCTTATAAATCCCACTATATCATCACCGTGCAAAGGGTTACAGCATTTTGCGAACCTTATCATAACATCATCTATGCCTTTTACAAGCACGGCTTCGCGAGGGGCCTTTTTGAGCCCACGGCTGAGCCTATCGGGGGTAAGCTTTTGCAAAACCTTTTTAAAGGTAGAGACCTCGTGATACACCTGAATCTTTTCCGCCGGAAGAAATTTGCCCAGAAGCTGGTGGCTGGATAACTTGCCGTAACCTATGCCTGCAAGGACGTCATCAACCGATGCAAAACCAAATCCCTCCCTTGCAACCTTATCCAGTTCGCCGGATTTGAGCGCCTTATTAAAATCAACGTCATGCTTTTTAAAATCCTTGTCGCAAATCTCTTTGCCGAGCGCTATGCTTTTTTCTCTCTCTTCAGTCTTCACCCACTGTCTTATCCTTGCCTTTGCCCTTGATGTAATTACAAATTTAAGCCAGTCTTTGCTTGGTGCGTGGTTTGGCGAGGTTATTATTTCTACCATATCGCCGTTTTTAAGCTGGTATTTCAAAGGCACAATCCTTCCGTTGACCCTTGCAGCAGAGCACCTGTTCCCCACATCCGTGTGCACGGCATACGCAAAATCCACAGGGGTAGCGCCTTTTGGCAGCTCTTTGACAGCGCCCTTCGGCGTGAAGACAAACACCTCTTCTGAAAAAAGGTCCATCTTCATAGTATCCATGAACTCTTTCGCATCCCTTGTGTCCTTCTGCCACTCCAACATCTGTCTCAGCCATGCAAACCTCTTATCATCCTTTTCCAGCATTGCCTTGCCTTCCTTGTATCTCCAATGGGCTGCAATGCCTTCTTCCGCAACCTTATGCATCTCGTGGGTACGTATCTGTATTTCCATTCTTTCGCCATAAGGCCCTATAACGCTTGTGTGCAAAGATTGATACATGTTGGGCTTAGGCATGGCAATGTAGTCTTTAAATCTTCCGGGTATAGGCTTCCATGTGGAGTGGATAATCCCAAGGGCCTCATAGCAGTCTTTAACCGCAGACACTATAATTCTGAATGCAAGAACATCATAGATGTGTTCAAGTAAAATTCCGTCCTTCAGCATCTTATTGTATATGCTGTAAAGGTGTTTCGGCCTGCCGGAGACATCAGCCTTTAAATTATATTCAGCAAGCCTCTTTTCTATTATTGCCTTTACCTCATGGATATACTTTGCCCGCTCCTCGTCTCCTGTGGCAAGCCGCTCCTGCAATTCTCCATAGGCATCTGCTTTGAGATGCTTAAAAGAAAGGTCTTCCAACTCTGCTTTGATCCAGCCGATGCCGAGGCGGTTCGCAATCGGCACATATATATCCATAGTTTCCCGGGCTATCTTTATCCTTTTCTCCGGCGCAAGGGCTGAAAGTGTCCTCATATTGTGCATCCTGTCGGCAAGTTTTATCATAATGACCCTGATATCCTGAGCCATGGCGATTATCATCTTGCGGAAGTTCTCTGCCTGACGCTCCTCTCCTGATGCGTCTTTGCTCTCAAAACTTATCTTTCCTATCTTTGTAACGCCGTCTACGAGCGCTGCCGTCTCCTCGCCAAACATCTCTTTAATCTTATCAATGGTTGTCAATGTGTCTTCCACGGTATCGTGCAAAATACCTGCTGCAACCGTTACCGCATCCATCTGCATATGGGTAAGAATATGCGCTACTTCAATAATATGGCTTAGATAAGGCTCTCCGGACAAACGCATCTGTCCCTGATGAACCTTGGCGGAAAAAATATACGCCTTTTTTATAGGCTCAGTGTCTGCTGCGGGATTGTATGAAGATATCTTGTCTATAATTTCTTCAAGCCTGACCATAAGTTATAATTTAACGCAATATGGAATAATTTGCAATCACGCGCACAAGATTGCATCAAGCTGAAAATTTTAGTAGAAGTTGATTTCTTGGCTGCTATTTGTTAATAGAAAGGCGATGACAGCAAAGTGGTTTGAGATAACAGCCCAAGGACCGGCGGAAACAGCAGAAGATGTAACCGCCATATTGATAAGCGCCGGAAGCCGCGGGGTATTGGAAGAGGAACAGGATGGGAAAAAGGTTCTCAGGGCGTATGTTCCGGCAGATGCGCCTCTGCGCAAAACAAAAATCGGGCTGAATGAGCAGCTAAAGGCATGCGGCTGGTCATGCAAAGCCGGCCTGTTCGAAAATCAGGACTGGCTTACAAAGTGGAAGGAGCATATTAAGCCCGTCAGGGTTTCCGACCGGCTTGTCATAAAACCGACATGGAAAAAGGCTGCAAAAAAACCGGGAAGAATAATTATAGAGATAGACCCCGGCATGGCATTTGGCACAGGCTCTCATGCGTCAACCATGATGTGTCTTAAAGCAACGGATAAAATTGCCTATGCAATAAAAGGTAGCAACGTCCTTGATGTTGGAACAGGCTCCGGAATCCTTGCCATAACCGCCGCCAAGTTCAGCGCAAAAAATGTTGTGGGTGTTGATATAGACCCGGAAGCCGTAAAGGTTGCAAGAAAAAATATCAGATTTAACAAAGTAAGCGGCAATGTCAAAATAACCGCTAAACCCCTGGAAGAGATTAAGGGCAAATTTTCCGTAATCTTTGCCAATATCATTGCTGAAGAGCTTGTTAAGATTGCAAATCTTTTAAAGTCAAGAACAGCGGACAATGGGTTTTTAATTTTGTCAGGCATACTAAAGGATAGGGTTAGAGAAGTTGAGGCTTCATACAAGGGACTTGGGTTCAGGCCGTTCAAGTCCTATTCCAAAGGGGAATGGAAATGTTTGGTCTTTTGTAAAAGAGGCTGTTAACCCCCGCGCCAAAATCTTTGGCGCGGGGGCAATGAAAAGCCTTTTGTTTCCAGTCTATATCTATATTGCTTCAACAGAGCTGATATCAAACCCTATCGCAATCTTTCTTAATTTGCCCAGCGCCTTTCCCTCAAGCTGTCTTATCCTTTCCCTGCATACCCCAAGTGTTTTTCCAATATACTCCAATGTTTGAGGCTCTTTTTCGTCAAAACCGAATCTCTGCTTTATGACAGCCCTTTCTTTATAATCAAGCATTTCCAGCCAGCCGTTTATCTTATCTTGTCTTATGGACTGATTGATTAAATCTATTGGCTGGGCCGCTGTTTCATCCTCAAGTCTGTCCAGGAGCGATTGGTCGGTATCATCAGGAAGCGCGGCCTCTAGAGAACAGCTTTTTTTAATTATTGCATTAAGTTTTTTTATATGCCTGCCTGACAGGCCCGTTTTTTCAGAAAGCTCCATGATATCCGGTTTTCTCTTTAAGATAACTGTAAGCTCCCTGTTTACCCTTGTAAGTTTTGACACATCGGCGGTAACATGTATGGGAAGTCTTACCACATCTGCCTGATTGATTATGCCCCTTTCAATAGCCTGCTTTATCCAGAATGTTGCATATGTAGAGAATTTACACCCCTTGGCCGGGTTAAAACGTTCAACCGCCTTTATAAGCCCGATATTCCCCTCCTCAATCAGGTCATGGAGCGGCAGCCCCTTGTAAAGATAACGTTTTGCAATACTTATAACAAGGCGAAGATTGGCCTCAATCATCTGTTTCCGCGCCTTTTTACTTCCCATGGCAACTTTTGCAGCAAGGGTTTTTTGTTGTTTTAAGGTAATAAGGGGATATTTCCTTATGCTCTTGAAATAAAGTCCTATAGAATCATTTGCAACAGTCTCTCTCTCCTCCTTCTCAACCTCCTCATTTCGATAAGGCAACGGCCACACCGCTGCATATTTTCCTGCTAAATACCCCTTGCTGCCTTTTTGTTCTATGCTTTGAGTATTGCTGTGTTTTAACATATGTCCCTCCGATTAATGTTTAAGGTTAATATATACAGTTGTAATAATTAAGCAAACCCTATGCCAAAAATAAAAATCCTTTAAATTACAAAGGGTTATAAAAAGATATGCCGAATTAGAAGGATGCGGTGGTAGGTTTTTTACCAGCTTGGCATGATAATAATCTTACCACTCTGTTTTTTCAATCCGATACTTTTTGATCTTTTCCCTGAGTGTAAGGCGGGATATTCCAAGGATTTTTGAAGCCTGTGTTTTATTACCGCGGGCATTATTAAGGATGTTGATTATATGAACCTTTTCCATATCTTCAAGGCTCATATTATCAGAAGGCGTCTGGGCGAGTGAATGGCCGGACGGCAGGGCTTCTTTGGTAAGCTCCATGGGCAAATGCTCCGGCAGTATTTCTTCCGAATCGGAAAGTATGACAGCCCGTTCAATGACATTTTTAAGCTCCCTTACATTTCCAGGCCATGCATATTTTAAAAATATTTCTTGGCTTCTTGGTGATAATCTTTTTATGCCTCTTCCATAGGTTTTACTCTCTTCCTGAATAAAATGCCCTGCAATTGACAGCACATCTTCCTTCCTCTCCCTGAGGGACGGAATATCTATGACCATAACCTTTAAGCGATAGTAAAGATCCTCTCTGAATCTCTTTTCCCTGACCATTTGTTCAAGGTCCTTATTTGTGGCGGTAATTATTCTGACATCAACTTTAATATCAACTATCCCACCGACCCTGCGAAAGGTTCTGTTCTCAAGAACATGGAGGAGCTTGGGCTGAAGTTTTAAATCCATGTCGCCTATCTCATCAAGAAATATTGTGCCGCCCTCAGCTACCTCAAAGAGTCCTTTCTTGCCCTGCTTGGCGTCGGTAAATGCGCCCTTTTCGTATCCAAACAGCTCTGTTTCCAAAAGCGTATCGGGTATTGAGCTGCAGTTTAACTTTATAAACGGATGTGTTCTTCTGCTGCTCAAGAAGTGGATGGCATTTGCCGCAAGGCCTTTTCCTGTTCCGGTTTCGCCCTGAATAAGAACCGATGTGTTTGATGTTTTTGCCACTGTGGCAATAAGCTCTTCAACCTCTATCAGGCTTTGGCTTGCGCCTATCATTTTTAAATATTGATATTCGCCTTCTTCAAATGGGGGGATTGATTCGGATAAAAGTTTCTTGGCTAAGCTGCCTGCCGATTTTCGTTCTATGGCATATCGGATGGAGCGCACCAGCAAGTCGCCGTCAACCTGCATCTTGACAAGATAATCCTGCGCCCCCTGCCGCACAGTGCTGACTGCCAGGGTCTCATCATCAAGGCCCGAAAGCACGACAATAGCCGTGTCCGGCATCTGCTTATTCATCTTCAGGAATGTATCAATCCCGCGGCTGTCAGGAAGCATGATGTCAAGGAGGACGACATCAAAGACATCTTCTGTGTGAAGTTTAAGCGCATCCGCAAGCCGCATTGCATGCGCCATGACAAATGCGTCTTTTGCGCCCAATGCATCTGTCAGCATTTCCTTTATAAGGCGGGCATATACGGGGTCATCCTCTACCAGAAGGATTTTGATTGGCATTTTATGCATGGTTATTTTTTTACCCTCTCCTGTCCGGCAATGTAAAATAAAAAGCCGAGCCTTTGCCTTGCTCGGATTCCACCCAGATACGGCCCCCATGATTTTCTATAACCTTTTTGCAGATTGCAAGCCCTATGCCTGTGCCTGGATATTCGGTCTTTCCGTGAAGCCGCTGGAATATGACAAAGATGCGGTCGCAATATTTTGGGGCAATGCCTATGCCGTTGTCCCGGACAGAAAAAAGCCATTCATTGCCCCTTTGCGCGGCAGAGACATGAACCCACGGCTTGGCCGCGCGATTATACTTGATGGCATTGCCGATAAGATTCATAAAAACCTCTTCCAGTTGTGTTTCGTTGGCCATGACAACAGGCAGCGCATCATGCGTTACTATTGAGTTGCACTCGTCAATTGCAGCCTTAAGGCTTGAGATGGTGCAATTAAATATATGCTCACAGTTCACAGGCGCAAATTCCTTGCTTTTTGCCCCCACCCGTGAATAGGCAAGAAGGTCTTTAATCAAAGCCTGCATCCGGGCTACGCCGTCAACGGCATAGGCAATGAACTCGTCTGCATCTTTGTCCAGTTTTCCTTTGTATCGCTTGGCTAATAATTGGACATAACCTGCCACTATGCGCAGAGGCTCCTGCAGGTCATGGGATGCCACATACGCAAATTGCTCAAGCTCGGCATTGGAACGTTCCAGGTCAAGGGCGTGCTTTTCCACAGCATCCTCTGCCGCCTGACGAACCGTAATTTCCCATTGAAGCTGTTTGTTTAGCTCTTTTAATTCCGCGGTGCGGGCCTCTACCAATTCCTCAAGGCGATCACTGTGCTTGCGGAGTTCTTCCTCTGCCTGCTTATGCCCGGCAATTTCCTGTTTTAATTCAAGGTTTGCACGGACAAAAGCCCTTTCTTTTATCATCGCTCGTCTGGCAAAATAAACCGCCAAGACAAGGATAAAAAACATAATAGCCGCTATAATCAAAGTTGCATTGGAGGTATGCCGGCCAAGCATAACAACGAGGCCTAATGCAGCTAAAAATATGCCTGCAAAGACTGCTATGGATTTTGCGCTGAATGAGAAATAGTCTTGGTTTATCATAAGCGCACGCCGATAAATTCCTGGGTCAATGACTCATTGTGTCTGCCACTTCTATTGCCTCTTTTAAATCTATATCCCCTGTATAAAGGGCCTTGCCGATTATTATGCCTTCAAGTTTTACCCCTTTGAAACTCTCTATATCTTTTACAGAGCTCATGCCTCCTGATGCAATTACAGGAATATTTACCGTATGCGCCATCTCCTTGGTGGCCTTCACATTCGGGCCCGTAAGCATTCCGTCCCGTGATATGTCTGTATAAATAACGCAAGATACGCCAAGGCCCTCCAGTCTTCCGGCAAGGTCAACGGCCTTCTCCTGAGTAACCTTTACCCAACCGCGCGTTGCAACCATCCCGTCTATGGCGTCTATGCCTGCTGCTATGCTTCCTGGAAACATCCTGCAAGCCTCTTTTACAAATCCTGGATTTTCCTGCGCTATTGTCCCTATTATTACCCTTTGAACCCCTTTAATTCCAAGGTAGTCTCTAATAACTTTCAAATCCCTTATGCCGCCGCCAATTTCCACAGGCGTTTTAATGGAACCGGCTATCTTTTTAATAATGTCATGATTTTTCGGCATTCCTTCAATTGCGCCGTCAAGGTCAACAAGGTGTATGAGACTTGCGCCGTTCTCTTCCCATCTCTTAGCAATCTCAACGGGGTTTTCAGAATAGACGGTCTCTGCATCCATCTTCCCTTGCGTAAGGCGCACACACTTGCCGTTTTTTATGTCAATAGCCGGAATAATGAGCATACAACCTATCCTTTCATATCCCCAAAATTCTTTAATATCCTGAGCCCGATTTTCTGGCTCTTTTCAGGATGAAACTGGCACGCAAAGACATTGTCCTTCCAAATGCTGCTTACAAAGTCTATTCCGTAACAAGTTGTGGTTGCTGTAACCCTATCGTCTTCCGGCACAACATAGTACGAATGCACAAAGTATAAATAAGAGCCGTCATCAATATCTTTAAGAACCGGCGGCCTGTTTTTTATCTTTATGTCATTCCAACCCATGTGAGGTATCTTAATTTCGGAGTTTTGAGTTCTAATCTCGGAAGAGAAACGAACAACCTTTCCCTTTATAATATCAAGCCCTTTGTGCCTTCCAAACTCCTCGCCTTCTGAAAATAAAAGCTGAAGCCCGAGGCATATGCCCAAAAACGGTTTGCCGGATTGAATGACGTTAAGTATCGGCTCTGCAAGCCCGTAGTGTTTGAGGTTATCCATGCAGTCTTTGAATGCGCCGACCCCCGGTAGAACCACATGACTTGCATTTGAAATATCTTTGGGGTTCCTTGTAATAACGCATGGATGTCCAACCCGTTCAAAGCCCTTCTGAACACTCCTTAGATTGCCCATGTCGTAATCAATTATGGCAATCACAGCCTTCCCTTGGTTGACATTACACCTTTTATTCTCGCATCTATTCTTACGGCTTCACAAAGCGCCCTGCCGAATGCCTTGAACACGGCCTCTATAATATGGTGGATGTTTCTTCCGTACGGCGCAGAAACATGCAAGGTAATCCCGCTTCTTGAGACAACGGCCTGAAAGAAATCCTCTATAAGGTCTGCATCGAAGTTTTTTATCTTGCCCTTTCTGGGCAACGTTGTTTTATAAACCAGATAAGGCCTTTCGCTTATGTCAATCGCCGCGGATGCAATCGCCTCGTCCATCGGCACGGTTGCGCTGCCATATCTCTTTATACCGGTCTTGCCGCCTAATGCCTTTTTCAGCGCATCACCGAGGCATATCCCCACATCCTCAACCGTATGGTGATAGTCTATCTCAATATCCCCCTTTGCATTTATCTTTAAGTCAAAAAGCCCGTGTCTGGTAAAGAGGGATAGCATATGATCAAGGAATGGGATGGATGTCCGAACATCATAAATACCTTTGCCGTCCAGATTTAAAGAAAGGGTTATATCTGTTTCTTTTGTCTTTCTGACTACTTGTGCCTTTCTTGTCATGTCTCCCCCCTCGGGATATATATTTCCATAGGTTTCCATTTTACAGGAAGATATGCCGTCGGTTCAAGGATAATCGTTCACCCGGCCACCTTTGACATATCCGCAATCCGGTAATAAAGGTTCCTGACCGCATTTAGCAATATCAAACGATTGCGCCTAATCTTTTCATCCTCCACCATGACCATAACCTTGTCAAAAAAGGTGTCTATTGTGCCTTTGAGCGACGCCAATGTTTCAAAAAGTTTTTCGTAGTTCCCCTCTTTTCCGTATTGTTCGATTTCCGGCGCTATCCTCTCCGCCACCGCAAAGAGCGCTTTTTCATTCGCATCTTCAAAAAGAACGGTATCCGGTTTTTCATTTTTAAACTCAACTCCCTTTAATATATTTGAAACTCTTTTGAACGCAATGACCAGAGCGCCGCATGCAGGGTTTTTCTTGAACTCTTCCAGCGCCTTTACCCTTTTTACCGCATTGTTTATGTCATACCACGACGCAGAAAGAACTGCGTCAACAGCGTCAAAGGAATAGCCTTGGGACATAAGCTGATTCCTGATCCTTTCCTTGAAAAACTCCATCACATCCTTTTTCACATCAGCAGGCGTTCTCGTAAGTTTGGTATTAAGAAGTGAGATTGATTTGTCAATAATCTTATCTATGTCTACGGGAAATCCCTTTTCAATGATTATGGCAATAATGCCCAGCGCCTGTCTTCTCAAGGCGTACGGGTCTGCTGCGCCGGTCGGAATAAGGCTGATACCGAAGCATCCGGCAATGGTGTCCATCTTGTCCGCTATGCTGATAATAGCGCCGGGGATGCCTGAAGGCGTCTTTCCGCCTGCCTGTATGGGAAGGTAATGCTCATATATTGCCCTTGCAACATCCGTGCATTCTCCTGAAATCAGCGCATACTCCATGCCCATGACGCCCTGCAATTTTGGAAATTCACCCACCATGCCGGATGTCAGATCAGCCTTGCAAAGCATGGCCGCGCGGCCAAGCGCCATCTTATTAAATAATTTAGGGCCGATGCTGAATGAGTCAAATGCCTTTGGATTATAATCCTCTCCCAGAAAATTCTCCGCCTTTTCATCCTCTTTCAGATGCTCGCACTGCTCCAGAATTGCGCCGATAAAAACGGCAAGCTCTGTAAACCTTTTCGCCTTTTCATACGATGTGCCCAGTTTTGCCTGAAATACAACGTCTCTTAATTGATCCACCCTCTCCGTAAGCGGTATTTTTATGTCTTTATCAAAATAGAATTTTGCGTCGGAGAGCCGCGCCTTCAGAACCCGCTCGTTCCCCTTGACAACAACCTTTGCGTCTTTTGCCTTGGTATTTGCAATGGTAATAAAATATGGCAAGAGGCTGCCGTCTTTATCAACAATCGAAAAATATCTCTGATGCTCTCGCATGGCGTTTATAACCACATCTTTGGGAAGATTCAGAAACTCCTTATCAAAACTGCCGCAAAGCGCCACAGGATATTCCACAAGATTTGCGACTTCGTCCAGCAGGCCGTTATCCTGCAACACAAGGCCTTTTACCGCCTTTGCCTCTTTTTCAATGCCTTTTTGTATCAGTTTCTTTCTCTCTTCCGGGTCGGCAATAACATAGGCGACCTTTGTTTTTTTGAGATAATCTTTTAATCCGGTTACTTTAAACGCCCCCGGTTTCATGAACCTGTGGCCGTAAGAGATTGCGCCGGATTTTATATTGCCAACCTTAAACGCGATTACCTCCTTGCCGAATAGCGCAACTATCCAGTGTATGGGCCTTGCAAAAGAGATGTCGCCGTCTCCCCAGCGCATGGTTTTGGGAAACGGAATCCCTGTTATAAGTTGAGGCAGCGCTTCTCGGAGAATGTCTTTTGTCTTTTTCCCTTTAATCTCTTTTTTTGCGCAGATATATTCGCCCTTCGGAGTTTGAACTATTCTTAAATCTTTAACCTTTACTCCCTGGCTCTTTGCAAAACCTTCGGCTGCCTTTGTCGGTTTCCCATGTTCATCAAAGGCGGCGCGTTTTGCCGGGCCGGTGGCCTCGACAACCGTGTCTGCCTGTTTCTCATCCATGCCTTCCACAGCAATAACAAGCCTTCTCGGCGTTCCGAGGGCGCACACGTTTTTAAAACCGACGCGATTTCCCTCCAATGTTTTTTTCAAAAGTCCCTGCATCGATTCAAGGGCCTTTGGAATAAATCCGGCCGGTATCTCCTCTGTCCCTATTTCCAAAAACAGATCTTTTGGCATTTTTATTCTCCAGTTTATAAGGTAATATCCGGCATCTTCAATGCCTTCTTCCTGTAACTTAGATTTGCCGCTATTCTGTATGCGATCCCCTTTGGGCTTCTCAAACAAAGCCCGCCTTTCCGCTTTTGGATACGCCGCCCCAGTAACTGCGCTCATTTCTCGGAAGTATTAGAAGGAGTTTCATGCGAAGATAAAATTAACAGATATTGTGTTTTAAATCAAGGAATGGCTACAACCCGCGCTTGAATGTAATAGTCGCAATTGTTATTGTGATTATGGCAAAGACGGCAAGGAATAGAATATCCCCTTTTACAGCCCAGAGGCTTGCATTTTTAAAAAGCATGGCCCTCATGGCATGGACCGAATATGTTTCGGGATTTGCAATAGCAAACGCCTTGAGCCATGCCGGAAAACTCTCAGTCGGGTAAATTGCCCCGCTTGGAAAAAAGAATATGACATTCAAAAACCCGCCCAAGACCCCGACAATCCTCGGATGGTTGGCCCTGCCGAGGATGATAAACATCATGCCGAGAAGTCCAAGGGTGGAAAGCATAACAACCATAACAATCAGGATAAGGCTGTAAAAATTCAGTATCTGCCATAGATAGATACCTGCAATAAGCGAGCTGAAAAATAGCACAAGCAGGGCTATGATGGTT
>CAZVZI010000022.1:0-11890 GCA_964631455.1 uncultured Thermodesulfobacteriota bacterium
AGAATAGCGGCTCAAAACCTCATAATTATTTTTGCTGCCGATTACCGTTAACGAAACTTTTGGATGCGCCTCCTTTACGGCTTTTAAAACCGGCGCCAACAGCAATGTATCGCCGATAGTGCCGATCTTGATAACAAGAATACTGTTCGCCCCGTTAGAGGCAGCGCCTCTAACGGGGTTCATGCTACCATTTGCCTTTCCCCGATTAAAGCCTTCGGGGACATGGTTTGCCCGTTTCACCAGAGACAAAAAGCAGATAACAGGTATGCCCGCATAACGGTCAAAAAACCTCATCCAGAAATTACCGCGCTCTTTCACCTATTAACACCCCTTGCCTCAATAATCTCTCTCACTTTCATATAAACCTGCTCAACAGTCACAGCCTTCATACAGATGGGATTATGACAATCCGGAAATTCTCCGTTTTTATAGCAAGGCGCGCACTTGATATTTTCTACATTCCAGAAATAATAACTGTTGCGGCTTAAGGGATAATATTCCCTTGGGTCTGTAGGGCCAAATATGGAAATCACCGGCACACCAACAGCGCTCGCCAGATGCATGGGACCGCTGTCATGTGCAACAACCAGATTGCATGTTTTCATAACAGCGGCTGTCTCTTCCAATGTGGTTTTCCCGGTCAAGTCAATAATATTATGGGTAACATTCCCCCGATTTAAACCTTCGGGGATATGTTTTAAAATTACCTCGGCATTAGGCCTATCACTTTCAGCGCCCAAAAGTATAACCTTACAGCCGTCAGCAACCGTCTTTTTTGACAATTCAATATAATTTTCCAAAGGCCATCTCTTTATGGGCATATCGGTTTTTATATTGCTGGCGCCGCCTGTCAATATTCCTATTATAATATCGCCTTTGCCGGCGCCGCCTGCCTGCAGCATTTTGTCCGCAGTGCTTTCCGCCTCTTTGCTTATTGCAAAAACCATATCTCTGCCATCATCGCGTATGCCGAAACTCTTAACAATCTCCAGATAATGGTCTATCTGATGCCTGATACCCTTGATCTTCACACTCTTGGTAAGAAATTTTCCCTCACCGTTTCTGTCAAAACCAATCCGCTCCGGTATGCCGCACAAAAAAGCAAAAAAATTAAACCGCCAGTCTCTATGAAAAACAAGCACTGCATCAAATTTCCTTTTTCTCAACAGATAGAGCAAAGAGAACACATATCTTGCCTTTGGCAGGAATCTTGCTTTATAAATCATATAATCATCACATTCTATAAGCTCATCTATATATGGATTGCCATTCATCACCATTTTTGAAGATTTACCCGCCAGGAGAGAAATATGCGCGGCAGGACAGGCTTTTTTGAGAGCCCTGACAGCAGGGGTTGTCATAAGCAAATCTCCAATAGCGCCAAGTTTTATGATTAAGATTTTATTAAATCCCATCTAATCCCTTTTCAGGTTTATCTTCCTTGAAATCAAATCAAAGACCTCATCAACAGTTATCAGTTTCATGCACTCCATAGTATTGCAGGCAGCCTTCTCGCAGCCCTTGCACTTAACATCTTTATATATCACGTCAACATCATTGCCGTAAGGCCTCCATCTCTGCCAGTCGTTGGCTGCACTGAACAGAACGACTACAGGGACTTCAACTGCGGCAGCAATATGGACTGGAACGGAATCATTGCCTATAAACAGTGAACACCTTTTTATCACTGCGGCGGTCTGCTCAAAGGTAGTCTTGCCGGCCATAACAATCGGCTTGAAACCTAAAAGCCCTTCCAATCTTTTAATCAACCCAATATCTTCAGAACCGCCGACAACCACAATCTGCGCCTTAAGTTTGCCATAAACCCGTTCCATCAAATCGGCAAACCGCTCAACAGGCCACAGCTTTGAAGGGCAACCGCTGCCGATATGAAATCCTATTGTTAACTTTGATTCATCCCACCCTTCTTCCCTCATCATTGCCCGAACGTGCCTGTCTTCATATACCGGCACAGTTATGCGGAGTTGTGGAATCTCAGGTGCTGGGGCTACAATCCTTACAGCGTCCATGAGAATTTCAACCTGATGCTTTTTTATAGTGGTCTCAACCTCATCCGTTAAAAGGAAACCGCCTCCGCTCCATGCATAACCGATCCGTTTTGGAATTCTGCTGAAGAAACCGATAATGATTGCAAACAGGTCTCCTTTGAGGTCAAAAAATATGTCGTATCTAGCATGCCGCAAGGTTCGTATCAAGTTGAAACTTTCAAGGATATTAAAACTCCGCTCTAAACTTCTATCCTGCCAATATGCCCTGTAACAAATTATTTCATCTATATATTTCTCACCTTCAACAATACCTTTTGCCCAAGGGCCGGCCACAAACGTTATATGCGCTGAGGGGAATTGTTTTCGTATAGCTTTTATGGCAGGGGTAGCCAGCAAAACATCTCCGGCATGGTCTAATTTAAAGATTAAAATCCTTTCTATCTGCCTTGCATTCCCCTTTTTAGAAAATGATAAAGTCCATTTAAGAAGATAACCGACAGCATCAATAATGAAAATTATGCCCTTAAACAGCCTGCTCTTATATACATATGTTTTGCCCCGAAAACCCATATTCAAATCTCCCCTAACCCCTCTTTGCTAAAGAGGGGAGCTTATTTATCTCCCCCTTTGTAAAAGGGGGGTTAAGTGGGATTTGCATCCTCCTTTGTGAGCCAAAGGCTCGTAAGGGTTTCACCTGTAAAAAACCTCTATGCCTCACTTGACACCTTATTTTATCACCTTAAGACTAACCTCAATATTCATTGCCGGAAATATAAATGCTAAATATTTTTCATAAAAAAGCGGAAAAAGATTTGCCAGAAAGGAGATACCATCTCTCCTGTGTAACTTCCAAAAGTTTATCCTAATTCCTATAACATTGAATTGAGCGGTTGTTGGGAAAACATACTGAGGAGATTTGCCTGTAAAATAATTAAATGATTCAGTGCTAAAAAAATGCTTATGAGTAAAATCTCCATAGGCATGAGCGCTGCTGAAATGGGGAACGTTAATAAAAACCTCTGCTCCAGGCTTTGAAATACGATGGATCTCTTCCATCACAGCTTTGACGTCATCAAGGTGCTCTATAACATCAACAGCATATATCTTATCAAAGATATCATTGCAAAAGGGGAAAAAGCGATTGTTCAGATTACAGATAGCGTCTGTAGCCTCTGTACGATAGATATCTATACCTACCGTGCCTCTTATTTTAGCTTTTCCGCATCCAAGGTTAAGGGCGCGCACATATTCCCTATCACTTATTAAGCCTTCATACATCTTTATATATTCTTTTGCTATAGACTTCCATGAGTAATTCTTGACAGCTCTTTTCTTTCCTCGCAGAGCATATTCCTTCCTCAAATTCTCATCTTCCATCAGCCTCTCTATGCAGTCAGCCAATACTGCTGCATCTCCTTCAGGAAAAACCAAACCTGCATCGCCAATAACATTTGGTATCTCACCGGAAGAAGAGCCTATCACAGGGACATCACACGCCATTGCCTCAACTATTACACGGCCAAACTGCTCCTTCCAAGCTGGAGTTGTGTTTGAAGGAAGCACAAGAGCATCTATAACGCTATAAAAGCCTGGCAGGCCTTCCTGATTTAGCGCCGGTATAAATTTGACATACTCCTTAATACTGTTTTCTTCGATTTTCGCTGCAAGAACATCCTTATAGTCCCCATTTCCGACAATATAAAGAGAGCAGTATTTCCCCTTTTTCTTTAATCTGCTCACAGCCTCTATGAGTGTATCAATCCCTTTTTCCTTTACTACCCTTCCCGCATATCCGATTTTAAATGCGCCATTTCTTTGAATATCTTTGATCGGTTCCGGTATTATATCTCCGGATACCTTGCGAAACAGGTTGGTATCAATGCCTATCGGTATATGAACGATATGTTTCTTAAAGCCCCTGTTCTTCCATAGATTAATACCCTCTTCAGGCACTACTACAATGGCATCGCTATTTTTTAAGTTAAAACTCTGCGCCCTCGAATAAGGAAACCTCTGGGGAAAGTCAATATTTTCAAAAGAGAAAAGGGCTATCTTACTTTTAGGCGCCGCACGCTTTGCCAGCAGCATAAACTCCGCAGCAGCAAAACTGAATGGCTCTTCCATGATATGGATGATATCGGGATTAAAGTCAGATATCTCTTTATAGAGTTTCCTAACATCAGGATAGAAGAATGCCCTTATCCGGTTTGTAAAAACAGTTTTAAAAACCGAGATATCATAAACATCTGAATCGGCATGCTGATATTCAACAAGACGCCCCCCTTCTACCCATTGAGACGGCACGATGAGTTTTATTTCAGCGCCTTGCAATGCGAGCTCGGAGAATAGCTTTCTGTAAGATGGCTCAACAGCAGCGTGCCATGTTATTAATATTTTCATATACTATTATATTCTCTTTAAATGTTCTTCCTTACCAGCAGCCTAATATCCTCTTTTACTAAAACCTTTAATAAAATAAGCATTCCACAGTAAATGATGAGCCCGGCAATTGCGGCCATATACCAGTTAAAATCCTTTAGCAATAATATAATAGCTGTAAGACCGAACAGGCAAATGCCTGTTTTAACAATTGGTATATTGAACATAGGGAAGCCCATTCTTATTTTTATACACAGCATATGAATAGCCACTATCAAAAAACTGGTAAATACGGTAGCAATAGATGCTCCCACAGCCCCGTATTTAAGTATCAATATAAAATTCAGGAGTATATTGACTGCAACACTTATCAGCATTGTGTTTGCAGTAAAGCGTTGCTCCCCGATAGCCTCCAGCACCCTCCCTGTAAGGTGCATTATATATAAGGGAGGCACTGACCAGACAAGAATATTAAAGAGCACGACGCTCTGCCGATATTGCTCTCCAAAAACAAGCGTTATAATATTTTCCGACAAGATACTTGCCGATAAAGCGAATGCAACGCTTATTATAATAAGCGCCTTCAAAATACCATCAAACATTTTAAAGACACTGTCTTTATCCCCCGGCCACATTCTCGAAAAATATGGATATGTAACGAGTGTCAACGTATTTGCAAATAGCATCCCGGAAAAAGACAACTTATATGCAGCATTATAATAGCCAACGGATTCCATACCGACCATCTTGGAAAGCATCACATTGTCAATATTAAAAAATATCTCGCCCATAATTGCGCCTATTGCAAACGGTATAGACTCTTTAAACAGTTTTTTTATACTCTGATAATCTCTATTCCATAATGGAGCAAAAAAAAACTTTTTACATAAATAAGCGCCCAATATTACCACAATTACAACAGCAATAAGATGGGCAGTTATAATCCCCGGAGTCTTTATGCTTAAAATTGCAAATAAAATTACGCCACCTAACAGGAGGAATCGGTTCAATATCAGGAGTACTCCCTCAAATTCCGTTCTTCCCAGGGCAATAAATATTGACCTGAATGTATTAGAAAATGACAGAAAGAACATTGATGCACCGTAGATTATAATACTCAGCAGAACAGCTTTTTGATAGCCTAAGACTATTGCTAAAAGAATAATTGCAATAAGTATAATGAGCCCCAAAAACATCTTGCCGGCAAGAACATGCCCAAACAGTTGCGGCCTGTCTGTATTTTCCCTTGACATCTCCCGCATTAATAAAAGGTTTAGCCCGCCGTCAAAGAGATGGCCAAAGAGCCCGACAAAAGACAGGGCAAGCGCATATACTCCATAATCTTCCACACCCAAATATCTGGCAAGGATTACTACAATAGCGAAGGTAATGAGCTTCTCAATTATGTGGGCGGCGGTGAGGAAAGAGAAGTTTCTTAATATATTCATAGAATTTATTTGGTTTACCGTATTTCTATATAACAAGCCTTTTAAATGAATCTCTCCACTGGCTAAAGCACACAATCACGAGGCTGCTCTTGGTTTCTCTGGAAGATAGATGAGCAACCACGTATTGGTAGGTTTTACAAAATATCGCTTGTAAAGGTAATAATATTTATTGACTTGAGTTATTACAATATCTATATCATCTGACTTGGCTAACCGTTCATCCAATACTAAGCGGTTCAACTCCTTAGGATCACCAAGAACAATCAATGATATTTCTTTTTTTTCTATCATCTTCAGTAATTCGGTTTCAGAAACATACAGATATTTTCTGGCATTCTCCCTATTCGGCATAAGTTTCCAAAACAGCGCCTGATCAGTAGGATACTCGTAGCCTTTTACAGGCCTTCTATCAGATGCAAAAACAAACACTCCCCATGTATCTAGGACAACATCGCCTTCTTTTGTCAGTTTTTTGATTATATTTTCAGATATATCATTTACGAATCCCGGCGTTATGATTTGCTCATTTGAATGAAACATATAAAATATGCTTGTCTTTAATCTTTTTTGAAAATGCAGATATGAAAAACCAATTATTGCCGCAAGAAAAACAGAAACATATACTATCAATTTTTTAGGGGCAGCGGCATTGGTTATTTTCCCCACAACTGGAAGAGACAGCAATACTGCAAATAATGTCAGTTGATTTACATACCCAAGATAATTTGCATACATATTAGAATAAATCCAGGTTATCCCGCCAAATATCATCCATATCAACAAATAGATGTTAAATTCCATTCCCCGATTAAGACCTCCGGGGACATGCTTATCTATCCCCTGCCGCCATTTCCTTATCAATAAAACTGTTGAAATTAAAACCAGCAATAGCAAAAAAACAGTATCGGGAACCCTTATCGCATCAATCAAACCTTTAATCATCATATCATGCTTCATGTCTTTAAGAACATCCGCTGCGAAATCAGGGTTATTGCCCTTTCCAAAATAAACCTGCGCATATGCGCCGCCCCATATTGCATATGACCGAAGCGGCTCTTTTATGAATATAAATATTGACGGCAATAGCGGAATGATGACTCCAACACAAAATGCTGCAACTTTCTTTGCAATTTCAATTGCTGCAACGCGTTCTCTAAACATTACAACAATAAGCCAGATTGCGAACAGGATAGGCAGGATAAAGATGAGCCGAATACCCATAGCCACACCAAGAGATAGTCCTGAAAAAAACATAGTTGAGTTCCGAACCAGTTTGCCTGAAAGGTATCTGCTTGTCAGAAAAACGAATGAGGCAAATATGAAAAGATTAGAGAGCGGGAATGGTTTTACTGATATATTTACCTTATAGAAGGTAAGATTTATAATGAAAAGCAGATATACAATAATGGCTGTCCAATAATTTTTTGAGAATTTATAGACCCAATAAACCATCAGGAGTCCGGCAACAAAAACAGCGATGCCTGATAAAGACCGAGCCGCCAGGATATTAAAACCAAAAAGCTTCATCCAGAAGCCGTAAAAATAATATAAAAGCGGCTGGTTATGGGCGTTGATATCAAGTATCGGAATACGGCCGTTGATCACCTCTCTGCTAACTACAAGATAGCCTCCTTCATCGCCGTCGACAAATCTATAAAAAACACCGAGGACAAGAATAACAAAATGGCCAGCAATAAGGCTGAGCAGCAATATTTTCTGTTTAGTGTTCATATTTATTAGGTCACTTTACCAGATGCTAAAAGGATATACAGGACTCACAAAGAGTATTCTTATAACCGTCAAAAAAGATAGAAAACCTGTAAAATATACAGCCCCCCTTATCTTTCTGTCTCTTTCAAGACAGAAAGAAAGAACTAAAAATGGGAAAAGACCATAAAACATTCTTAACAGGCCATTATAATTATCCCATTGCGATGGGACGGTAAATACTGCCAGAAGGCAGTAGGCTGCAACAACATAGTAATAAAGATGCCTGCGGCTCAACATCTTCTTAACAAGAATAACCGAAACGCCAATAAAATATGCAAAGGTAATCAACGTGCTGAACTGTCTTCCAATTTGCATCATATCGCTAAACCTTAACGTCCTGATGTAGCCTGCAATACCAGAGAATGGAATAAGACTGATAGCCTCGGCAGAAGTTGCAACAGCCGTATCTCCCAGCGTAGAGGTAACAAACAACTGCCAGAAAAAGAACGGTATCAGGCAGCCAAGCAACAATATGATACGTTTTATTTGCCTATTATATTGATAATCCCAAAGCAACAGAGGAATCAATATCACTATTGAATCTTCCCTTGTAAGAAATGAAAGGGCCATAAAAATTGCAGTGAAGAAAATCCTTTTATTTGCGTAGAAATAAACAGCAGCTATTATCAAGGCTATGCTAAGGGGAGATGGCAAATCATATTGTATGGTCATAATAGAACTTGGCGACAATCCATAGAATAAGCTCCACATGGGATGTAGTGAATACTGCCTTAAGATGAGAATTAAAAAGAACATACCGACAGCCACTGATAACAAGTTTATAATATACAGCGTATATGGAATCAGGCCTTCATTTCCAAAGGCAAGACACCGGGCCAACAGTGGATAAAGAATGCGCTGCTGACGATATGCATTCTTAAAATAGCCTTTCTCTAAAAATGGATCCATGGCAACATAATAATAGAACTGTCCATCATATCCGCCTCCATCAAATATAACCATGCCTTTTTGAAAATATTCTTTAGCAACCCCCTCTTTTTCATTTTGACTTATACGAATCATGCTGGACATGTTATATTTATAAGGTTTTATTGAATACATGACAAGTGCATGCACTGCTAAAAGAGTGATTATAATTGGCAATAAAAAATCTCTCATAAACTGCTATCCTTCCAATTCTTAAAGAAGTCATAAAGCGCCTTAAATTCATTTTTTGTTTGATAAGACTCTTTTGCCTCAGAAACCACAAATCCGGCATATTCGGCTTTTTTAAGAAGATTGAGAAAATAAACACCCTGTCCAGGCGAATGATGTATGGTTATCTCGGAGGGTTTGCTCACAATACGGTTATATAAAATTGATGTGCATGGGAGGAACGGCGTTCGGCGCCGCAATGTCCACACTGTGTTGTCTTATATCCCAAAGGAATTCGTTCACCTTATGCTGGAGGCAAAGCGAACCGCACATGGTCTTTGCGTCAAATTTATCGGACGCAATCAGATTGACCACCTCCCAGTATCTCTCGCTCTTCCACAGTTCTTTGAATGAAGTGTCCGCAATGTTCCCTATGTGATATTTTTTATATTTATCATTAAACAACATTCCGCACGGCGCAACAAGGCCGGAGCCTGAGAACTGCATTATAAACGGCGGACCGTAACATCTTGAATATTTACGCTTGCCGCCGCTCAATATCTTTGACCATTTCACCTTAACAAGATAATTGTCTGTTGAGTAAGTTTCGGCCTGTTTCAGCACATCAACCATATCATTATACTTTGAATAATCTACCCCAATGCTCCCCATCTCGTCATCGCTGCAATGTTTGATAACAAGATAGTCAACACCCAATTCTTTGCCCAATTTTGACAAAGGGATAATCTGGTCTGCAAATGCAGGCAGCAATACCATCTGGAGGCCGATAGTAACATCAAGTTTGTTTTCTCTCTTTATCCTCACGCTCTCTTTTATTGTCTTTATAACCTTGAAATATGCCTCTTCTTCGCACACATGGATTTCTTTATATCTCTTGGCGTCTGCGGCGGATATATTAAATCTCAGATAGGTAAGCGCAGGGAGTATATCCTCCAACCTTTCGTCATTGAGCAGATAGCCGTTGGTGCCGATGGCCATGTCCAAACCATTGGCCTTTCCCCGAAGCACTGCGTCATACAGATGCGGACTGCAGGTAGATTCACCGTCACTTACAAAACTTATCGCTTTAACGCCAATATCAGCGGCATCATCAAGAAATCGGAATATAACATCCTTTGTCATCTTTTTTATATCATTAGCCTGAAGCATGCCGTAACAATAGGTGCATCTATATGTGCATGCCCTCGTCAAAGCGCAATCAATGGTTATAGGGGCAATTCTTTCTCCCCGGAGCCAAGCGTCAACGCGATCTTTATGCCAGGCAAGTTTATGTCCATCAAGAATTATATTTTTCATAGGTCCGGAGATTGTGGTTTTTCAACAATCTCTCACTTCTTTCATTTTTAAGGCAGTTACTGAATCAGGTGAAATCCGCCCATTCACCTTGTTGCCGAGATATACGGAGGCCATTACCGTAAGATAGCCTCGCATTACTCCCAGAAGCGATTTTATGGTTGTGGCCTTTGAACCTCCAGCGCCCCGTTCTTTTAAGATATATGGAACCTCCGCATACATATAGCCGTTTTTAAGGCATTTAATCAAAAGTTCGGTCTGATAAAAAAAACCTCTGGCCTTTAAGTCAATGTTATCCAGCACACACTTGCGGTACATAACGGTCCCGTTCATATAATTGAGCAGCATGCCGAATGAAAGATTGATAATCCCCTTATAAAGCTTGGAAAGCAGCCTTCGCTTTAATGATCTTACATTTGCATTATAGACAAACGGTATGACTACATCAACATGGTTCATGAGCGGCAGATAACGCAAGATTTCAAAGGCATCATTTTCCCCATCGCCAGGAACCATGGTTACAACTTCTCCCCGAGATTTCTTTATGCCTTCCCAAAAAGACGCACCTATGCCTTCCGGCTTATCATGACTTATCAATCTGATAAAAGAATGTTTTTTAATAAGCCCTTCTATCGCATTTTCTGTGCCATCCGTGCTTCCGTCATTCATAACAATAATCTCGCCGGAAATTCCAACCCTGTCAAACGACTCTATTACATTCTCCACCGCCCTTACAATATTTTTTTCTTCATTCAAGGCAGGCATAATAACGGTTGTTTTATAGTTATATCTCATTCCTGTTTATACCCTGAAATATCCCGGTTTTGTGTCGGTAATCCACTTTTTTAGCAATGCATCAAAATCAACATCTTGGGTTTCGTATGGATCATACACTTTCATATCTATCAACTGCATAATTTTTTTGTCGTCTTCGTCGCAGCAGTGCGACGGACCAAGAAATTTGAAGTAATTATCCACGCCAGTTGCAATAAATTTAACATTCAAGTCCTGATGCACCACATCGTTCCGTATCTGCTCTAATGAGCGAAAAGCAAGAAAATTGACAATGGAATACACTACGGGTATCAAACCGGTCATTGCCATTCCGGCCGCTATGCCAACGATCCCTTGCTCCATAATGCCGACATTGAAAATCCGGTCAGGGAATTCCATCTTAAATTTATCAACGGCTCCAAATCCCATATCGCAAACAAGCAGCATAATCCTCTCGTCTTTTTTTGCATAGGGGATAATCTTGTTGACAATATCTTTTCTGTAATTTGCTGCGCTATTCAAAACGACACCCCATGTTTAATTCGTCTTCTGTCGGCAAACGGAAGTGAAATTTAGGAATATTTTCCATGCACAACAAACCGTATCCTTTAACGGTGTTTGCTATCAATACCTGCGGCTTGTCAAGCGTCCTGCTCTCTATCCACCTTTCCATGATGGAAACCATTTTTTCAGGACAATGTCCATTGCATGTCTTTACTTCAAACCCAAAGGCCTTCATTTTTTGCTGCAAATCAAATCTTTTTCTTTCTACAGTCAATACATCTTCCAGAAAATCCATAGCCTGCAGTCTGTTATGATCTATGATAACCGTCAAATTTGACAGTTTATACTTTGCTGCAAATTGAACCGCTTCCCACATAGACCCTTCCTGCATTTCACCGTCTCCGACAACACAGTAAACCCTGTATTTTTTACCCTGCAATTTTGCTCCAAATGCAATGCCGACAGCAATCGGCAGTCCATGACCAAGCGCGCCGCAGCTCGCTTCTATACCGTGTTCCAGGCTTCGTTCCGCACACCCTGACAAAAAACTTCATCTATAAAAATTCTCCCAATCTTCCCGCTTAACATACCCTCTGT
>CAZVZI010000023.1:0-11715 GCA_964631455.1 uncultured Thermodesulfobacteriota bacterium
ATGGCCCCGGCGAGGCTGCTCTCCAGAGCTGTGGCAAGGGTCAACGCATCCCTCGCCTGGGCCTCTATAAGCTGGTCCTGAATCATATTGTAGATGTAGATAAACGAACTGCCGCCCAGCACGGTCAAAACGGCTACTACAGTGATTGCAACCTTAAGACTCAAACTTTTCGAGAATAGGCCTTTTAGCATACGAGCTCCCTTAACCCAAAAAAATTATTTATTTTTTTGTTTTTCGGTGCAAACGCAAGATTTGAGCCAAAGGCAAGGAAAAACCGGCTGGACAAAACGGAGCATACTGTTTTAAGTATGTGAGTATTTGGACAGCCGGTTTTGACGCAGTATTTGGCCAAAGATTGCGTTTGCATTTTCCTTTCAACAGCAGTGTTTCTCATACATAGGATACAACACCTTTTCTTCATTATTGACCCTTTTCATAATATCTTCATATACACCCTGAAAATCTTTGGAGAAGTCCGCTGTAAGTTTTGCTATCTCGTCTTTATTCGGATATTTTTCAAAAAAACCAAGAATCCTAACTGCTATGCCCTTCATTGCGGTTGAAAATGTGTTTACGGTTATTACTACCATCTCTATATTCTTTTCCTTGGCTGTTTTGAGGAGATCTGCATAAAGCTTATCATCCTCTTTTTTCAGATGGGCAAGAAGACCGCTCTTTAATGTGCCCATATTAGCGGCTATGCCTTGAGTATCGCTTTTTTGAATAAGGTCTTTAATCTCTTCTATAAGCCTTGCCACTGTTTTGTGCTCGCTTTTCAGCTCCATCAGATAATCCTTGTTTTGCGTATTCATTTTATTGCCCTCCTTTTTTTGGACCAAGGCAACCATGTTGCCGTGCTTTACGCCGACACGGTCGGCTCGTTCCATATTTTTTAAAAAACGGGGGCGGATAAACCTTTTTTCACCTCCTTTTCAGAATGACTTTATAAGTCCAGATTCAGCAAGGCTGTCATCTTTTTATATCTCTCTGCCTGTATCCCTGATGCAAGCTCCTTGGCTTGCTTTATCTTATCTTCGTATATCAACGGTATAATCTGGGTATCCCTTGTATGTTTGAATTCATCCCATATTGACTTAAGTTCCTTAATAGTTGCAACCATCTTTTCGCCTTGGCTGCCGGCAAGAAGTTCTGCAAGATTTCCGTCAATGCGGCTGCTTAAATCCTTTATTGCATGCGCATACACATCCCTTTTTTGTTTATCCGCCTCTTCCGTCATGGCCAGCAAAAGAGACCTTATTTCATTTATTGTATTGAGTTCTATCACCAGCATGGAGGCCTTATCCAGTTTGAATCTTCCCAGCCCGTGCTTCAGATTATCCATTTCCTTCTTGAGCATGAAAATCATCTCTTCCAGCATTCGCACATTGTCCATGCCTTTGGTTACGCTGGTCGTTGTCTCTATAACAGCGGCGGATATCTTCTGGCTTTCGCCTTCCTGGCTGGATGAGACTGTCGTTATCTCCTGAACGGATTTCATCATCTTTTCGGTGTTGGACGCAATCACCTTGCTCCCCTCTGACTGTTCAGCAGTCGCCTTTTTTATCTGCGACGCAAGCTCTCTCATCTTTTCAACTGCCTTGACTATCTGACCGGCGCCCTGAGACTGCTCCTGCGTGGCCCTGGCCATCTGATGAATAGTATTGGTAATGGTCTCTATATTCTGCGTAACCTGCTTGGAACCGCTGGCCTGTTCCTGGGTTGCTTTGCTGATCTCAAGGCTCATATCCTGAAATACCTTGAATCTTCCCATTATCCCCTTAAGCACAAGGGTTGTCTCGGTTGAAAGCTTCTCTCCCTCCAGAACCTTTGCCATTCCCTCTTCAACCGAGCTGGCAGCCCTTTCTATTTCTCCCTGAATACCTGACACAATGTCTGTAATCTCTCTGGTTGAGGCGGCAGTCCGCTCTGAAAGCTCCCTTATCTCATCCGCAACAACGCTGAAACCTTTGCCATACTCGCCGGCCTGGGCCGCAAGGATTGTTGCGTTCAATGCCAGAAGGTTTGTCTCCATTGCCACATCGTCAATGACATTTACTATCTTGCCGATCTCCTTTGACCTCCGGCCTAATTCATCTATAACAATAGAAAGGCTGTTTACCGATTCCTTTATCTTTTCCATGCCTGCGTGGGTAAGCTCTACGGCCTTTACCCCTCTGTCGCCTTCCTTCGCCACCTCATTGGAGAGTTCCACGCTTTGTCTGGCATGGCTTTCTATCTCCTTTGCAGATGCGTCTATCTGGACAAGGGATGAAGCTGTTTCATCCACGCCCTTTGAGATATTATCAATCCCGCTCGCCACCTTTTTAAGGGTGCCGGCTATCTCTTCTATGGAAGTAGATGTGTCGCCGACAGCTACAGTCAGGTCAGCCACATTGCCGTCAACCTCTTCTATGGACGCAGCCATCTCAAGAATAGATGATGACGTCTCCCCCGACAGCTTCAAGAGCTGCTCCATGCCTTTTGCAACGTCCTGCGCTATCTTATGAAGCTCTTCTATTGACGCTGAAACATCTGTCATGGCTATAGCCTGATCCTCAGAGCCCCTTTTAATGCTGGATACGCTGTCTGCAATCCTTTTTACCGCTGCATCCACATTTACAGAAAGTCCTTTGGTCTTGAGAATTATATTCTTCATCCCCTTTACAGCCCTATCCATAACCCTGCTAAAATCACCAATCTCACTTTTTGTTTCAATCTCAATATCTTCAGCAATGTCACCATTCGCCATATGAGATGCGTATTCTGAAAGTTGCGCAAAGGGCAAGGATAAATCCTTGCGGGTAAAATAATATGTGGCAACAAAAATGATAACCATCCCCATGATTGTGAAAACAATGGTTACAAAACCAAGGGTTTCAGCCTTGGACCCCATCTTCTGTATCAGTCCCCTCGCCTCGTCTTCCTCTGTCCTTACAATGTCGCCAGCAAGTGTAACCATCTTCTTGTATCTTTCAGCCTGTATGCCAAACGCCAGAGCCTTTGCATCCTGAAACTTACCCTCATATATGAAAGGGATAATCTGTGTGTCTCTTGTGGTTCTGAAATCATTCCATGTGGACTGAAGTTCTTTTATAGTATTATTCGCCTTCTCATTCACAACCCCTTTGCTGAACCATTCATTGAATCCATCATCTATCTCTTTGCTCAAGGCAGTAATTTTTTCGTGATATTTATCCTTTCTCTCTTTATCCTCTTCTCCTGTCATGGCAACCAGTTGAGCCCTCACATCGGAAAGTCTTGCCTTCTGGGTTGCCGCCAGCATAGAGGCAGTGTAATGTTTATAATACATTCCCTCCAGAAAGATTATACCTGTCCTCAGGTTGTTATAACCTACATAACCCCCTATCACTATCATTATCATAAGCGCTGCCAGCCCAATATAGATCTTTGCCTTAATATGATGGATATTCATTAGAAACCTCCTTTTTAGAGTCAGAGAGTCAAAGAGTCAAAGTAAAAACTTTTTTTCTGACCCTCTGACTCTTTGACTCTTAATCACTATTTTTTACAGCGGCGTATCCAAAGAGCTCTTTTCCTCTGCGGTAAGCATCTTGTCAAGATTTATAATAAACAGCAGTTCCCCTTTAATATCCGCCATGCCGTCCAGATATTCCGCCTCTGCCCCCTTTACCATCTTGGGCGGCGGCATAAGATTTGTCTTTGGCAGTGAAATAATATCCGTAACATCGTCGACAACAAGCCCTGCAATCCTGTTTTCTATCTGCGCAATAATAATTCTGCTTTTTGAATTAACATCGGCCGGCAGTTCAAACCTTTTCCTTAAATCTATGACAGGTATAACCATACCCCTCAAATTTATAATACCTTGAATAAAATAAGGCGCCTTTGGCACAGATGTGATTTTTTGATAGCGTATAATCTCTTTTATATGCATTATATCCAGGCCATATGCCTCTGTTACCAATTTAAAACATACAACTTGAAGGTCTGCTCCGCCGCCTGCTGTTTGCGCAGTTTCCTGCAATGCCCGCTTCTTTTGTATTTTAGTCAGACCGGTCATAGCCCTCTAAGCCTCTTCCATCTTAAATAGCGCCGGAAGGCTGAGCAATATAATAAGCCTGCCCTGATGATGAACAAGGCCGCGTATAAATTCGCCTCCCGCTTCTTGCGTAGCAGGCGGCGCAGGTTCTATTGCGTTCGGGTCAATCCTTAAAACACCCATTATCTTGTCAACTATCAAGCCTACCTTCATATCCGCATGAAATGCAATCACCATTCTGGCTTCGGAGCTTATATCTTTTTCCTTCAAGCCAAGCCGTTTCTGCAGGCTTATAACAGGTATTATTTCGCCTCTTAAAGATATTATGCCTGCAATAAACAGCGGCGCATGCGGCACCTCGGTTATCTCCCTCATTTTGATTACTTCCGATGTCTCGCTTAATTCCAGGGCATATTCTTCATCATCCACAATAAAGGAGAGAAATTGGAGCAATCCGTCTTCCCCTTTTTTTTCAATATCCCTTTTATAAAACTCATCGGCCACAGGGGCCATGGAAATCTGTGATTCGGAATTTGCGATTTGGGAGTTTTTCCTTATGTCTAACATATCAGTTATCAGTGAGCAGTTAGCAGTTAGCAGTTAGCAGTTTTTACTGCTTACAGCTTACTGTTTACTGCTTACAGCTTACTGTTTTTATCACGCTGCCCTCTCACCCATTGCCTTGCCGGCAGCAGTTATAATTCCGGCAATATCAACAACCAGGAGCGTTCCCATGTCTCCAAGGTCGGTTGCGCCGGCAATGCCGGCAACCTTAAGAAGTTTGCCCAAAGACTTGATAACCACATCCTGCTGTGAGATGATGCCGTCAACCAGTATGCACAGCATGGAATCCGCAAGACCTACGACTATGCCGCACATCTCTGCCTTTTCTTTTATTTCCGCCGCAGGTTTAAAAAATTGCTCCAACCTCAAAACCGGAATAGTCCTTCCTCTTAATACAAACACCTCTTTCTTTTCCATGGTCTTTATATCCGACGGACGGATATTCAATATCTCCTGAACGCCTGCCAGAGGTATTGCATATCTTTTTGCGCCTGCTGCTGTTACAAGCGCCTGTATAATGGCCAGTGTAATAGGAAGCGTAAGTATAATCCTTGTCCCGCTTCCTTCCTCGGTGTCTATGTCAACGGTTCCGCTCAGACGGGCAATATTTTTCTTCACCACATCCATGCCGACACCTCTTCCGGAAACCTCACTGACTTCGTCTTTCGTAGAAAAACCAGGAATAAATGTAAATTCAAGCATGCTCTGCCTCGACATAGCATGGGAAGAAGCCTCATCTATAAGCCCTCTTTCTACAGCTTTTTTCCTTACAACTTCCATGCTCATCCCCTTGCCGTCATCTTCAACTTCAATTACCACATGATTCCCTTTTGGATATGCCTTAAGGCTTATTGTGCCGGCCATTGGCTTGCCTGCCTTTTCTCTCTCTGCCGGAATTTCTATGCCGTGGTCGATGGCGTTCCTGATTATGTGCATCAACGGGTCTGCCAGATCTTCTATAATCAACTTGTCCAGTTCCGTATCTCCGCCTGATGTGACAATCTCCACCTCTTTGCCTGTCTCTTTAGAGAGCCTTATTATCACGCGTGTAAATTTATCAAAGAGCTGATGGATAGGCACCAACCTTACCTCTATCATGCTTGTCTGAAGTTCTTTTAATCTCTTTTCAAGATTCTTGTCGATTCTGGAAAGCTCAATTGCGGGTCCCGCAAACCCGGCTTCAAGCCGCAGCTTATTTGCAATATGTGATATGGACGCCTTTAGCTGCGACAACTCTCCTACAGTGTTCATTATGTTGTCCAGCTTCTTGATATCTACCCTTACAGTGTTGCTGACGCTGCGCAGAGTAGTCTCTTCAAGCCTTACTTCCGGCGGCTGTTCCGCCACCGCAATATCACCGCTGCCTTGCGAGAGCAGATGCCCCCGCACAACCCTTACAACGAGATTCCTGCCCTTAAACATATCTTCAACTGACGCCGTATTAAGATGAGTGCCGAACAAGATGTCAAAATGCAATGTCTCCTTATTTGTCCCTGCGGAAGGAAGCGTGGCAATAACCTCTCCAACAGATTTGAGATAGCCTGTAAGTTCAACAAGCCCTTCATCAAAAACAGTCAAGGTAAATTCAGCGCCTATCAGGAAAATGGAGTTGCCGGCCTTTATATTCTCCTGAAGCCTGTGTTCTTCATACTCGGTAAGCACACCGAGAACGGCTTTATCGATATCAATATCCGATGAATAGCCTGCTGTGGCAGAAAGGGAAGAATCTGCAAGTTGTTCAAATTTTGCAATTATCGCGGCAACCTTATCCATTCCAAAATCCTCGCCTTTACCCTTGGCCGCCGCCATTTCATTTATCAAATCTACTGCCTCAAACAGGGCATTCATAATTTCATGGTTAATGGAAAGTCTTCCCATGCGCATGGAATCAAACATATCTTCCATCTTATGGGTAATTGTTGCCATCTCTGCAAAACCAAACATGCCGGATATGCCCTTGAGCGTATGAGCTGATCTGAAGATGCTGTTAAGGATGTCAGGCTCAATGTGTCCAGCATCAATCCCTTTTCCGAGCCTTACAAGGTTGCCCGTCAGGTCAGCAACAATATCTTCTACCTCTGCCAAAAACTCATTGATATCCATTTTATGTTCAGTCATGTTTTTTCCGGTCGCCCCTACATCAGATATTTTTTCACCAATTTCTGAAGCTCCTCAGGGTTAAACGGTTTTACCAGATATTCATCAGCCCCCAGAGAAAGCCCTTTCTCCTTATCGCGCTCGCTCCCCTCTGTGGTAATAATAATAAGGGGAATATGCTTGTAACCCGGATTCTTCTTCACAAAACTTACCAACTCCAGGCCGTTTATATCCGGCATATTTATATCTGTAATGATTAGATTGAAACCGTGATGTGGAAGGAGTTTTAGCGCTTCAAAACCGCTCTTTGATTCAAATATTTCCAGACCATCTATAACCTCTATGGCAGATGTTATCATGGCACGGGTGGTTGGCGAATCTTCAACAACAAGTATCTTCGCTGACAAGGACTACTCCTTTCCCCTCATAGAGAGCCTTCTTTCCAGCAATGCCCTTTCCATGGCAATGCCGGCCTGGGCAAGAAATATTTCCAGGCTTTCCGTATCGCCTATGGGCTTTTCCTCAGGCAGGTTGTCTCCATATAATAAGGCTGCAACCCTGCCGCTCACCAAAAGAGGAGCAAGAAATGCCTCGGAAGGCCAATCCCCTCCAAGCTCCATAATAAGATATTCGTGCACCTGATTTTTTTCAAGGCTTTTTTTTATTGTCATTTTTTTTAAAACGGTTTGTTTAAATATTGATTCATCCTGCGGCGAAATCTTTACCCCCTTTATACGGCGGTTCGGGTCTCCCTGTTTAAGAACCAGTCCAAACTGCCCCAGCCCTTCTATGGTATCCCTTTTTACAATAAATAGCACCGCCCGATTCATAATCTCGCTTGCAAACCGCAGTATCATCAGGGTTATCTCGCTGGAGGAATGGGGGTTTTGCAATTCAAATATCATGGATCTGAGAAGACTAAGCCCAGGGCTTGCTGTAACAGGCTCAATATGCGCCTCTTCCACAATGCCTGCCTCTGCCCAGATGCTCTTGGGGCTGAAGGTTTCTTCAACAGGACGCGGAGCAATCTCTTCCTTTTTAATGGGCGCAGTTTCTATCTTTTGAGGAGGCTCTGGTGTCGGTCGGACAACTTCAGGAGGCGGCGACGGCGGAGCAACAGGCTTCTTGGCCCTTGATTCATCCAGAAGGCGAGATCCCTCCATTGCCAGAAACTGCGGATTGAGGCCTGCCTCAGCGATAAATATGGAACCGGAAGGCACGGCTTTAATCTCTTCATTCGGGTCTTTGAGCTCAAAGTCAAAGTTTCCCTCTTCTACGAAAAGGCTGAAAACAGTATCCTGCGCATTATTGCTGACCAGTTTTTTTGAAGAATCAATGGAATACGCCGCAATTACCAAACCGTCTTTGAAGTATATCTTGCCTTCCACAACCTTGCCCCGGATAGCAAGCACCCCCGACCTTCTGCTCAGAAAGATAATTTGAAAGATATCGCCGAGTCCAAGATCTTCTAAGTTTCCTACCAAACTCATTTAAAATTCTCCAAGTATGGATATTACCTTATAAAACCGTTAATATTTATGCTTACACTTAATCTTTTTTGTAACATAGCGGTATGGCTATGTAAAGGCTTTTTTGCAAAAATATCAATGGTCTGCTATACTTGCAAAAAAGAAGATGATTATGAATAAATTGCCGAATATATTTATAGAAAACAATGTTGCCATACTCACTCTCAACAACCCTCCTGTAAATGCGCTCTCTAACGAGCTGATAGCCGCGCTAAAGCAAGCCTTGCTGGATTTAAACAAGGATGGCAATGCTAAAGCTGTAATTATAACCGGGACGGGCAGAACATTTTGCGCCGGCGCGGATATAAAAGAATTGGCGGCAATAAAGACGCGTCGCCATGGAGAGGCCTTTGCAAAAAACGGCCGGGAGTTGATGGATATTATTGAATCCTCAAACATTCCGGTAATTGCCGCTATAAACGGGGCGGGCATCGGCGGAGGCATGGAGCTTGCAATGGCCTGTCATATAAGGATTGCCTCGGAAGAGGCATGGTTTTCACAACCTGAGATAAATCTGGGCATTATGCCGGGCTTTGGCGCAACCCAGAGGCTTCCAGGGCTTATAGGCAAAGGCAGAGCCGCAGAACTCGTGCTCACAGGAAGCAAGGTTTCGGCTAAAGAGGCTTTGGCCATCGGTTTTTTAAATACGATTGTCCCTTCAGGCAAGTTAATGAATCAAGCAAAAGGGCTTGCTGACAAGATAGCAAATAAAAGCAGGCTTGCTGTAAGCTTATGCCTCAAGGCTATATATGGAACAGAAGATGAATACAAACTCTTTGGAAGGACTTGCGAAACAGAAGACAAAGATGAAGGTATCCGCGCCTTTCTGGAAAAGAGACAGGCGGCATTTAAGGATAAGTGAAATCAACAATAAAGAAAGGAGGTGAACTGGAAAAACATTACATGACGAAAGGGGGTGAATAATATGCAGATGCCAAAGGTATCAAAGTGTGATGTGGCAGAATGCTTTTACAATGCAAAAAATATCTGTCACGCGCCTGCCATCAATGTGGGAAGAGACCATCCCGCATGTGATACTTATATAAAGGATAGTAGGCATGGGGGTGCAATTGATATGACAGGCAGCGTAGGGGCATGTAAGATCGGTCACTGTCGCTACAACAAAGATCTTATATGCTCGGCTCAAAGCATCAATGTTGGGCATCATGAGAATCATGCGGACTGCAAGACTTATACGGCGAGATAACCATCTAAAGGCCGCTTTCAGCGGCCTTTTTATAAATTTTTAGCCAATATGGCATACTTCCCATCCGTATCGCGAAGGGTTAAGCCGAATCTCTGTTCCAGTTCTTGCACATTTTCCTTTTTTGTTATCACCAAAATACTTCTAGAATTCGCCAGCCTTGCAAGCTCTTTAAGCCCCCCTTCGCCGTCAAGTTTAAAAATCTTTTTTCTGCTGTAAAACACTATGCTGGGCTGATTTATATTGTAAGTTACAAGCGCACCGTCCTCCGGCAAGTTTTTTCCGGCATAGGTAGAATACTGATAAAGTGTTTTTTGTAGATAGATGTTGATAGGCGGCGCGCCGTATGCCCTGACAAATATAAGCAGCGCAACGGTTGCAGAGGCTATCCCTCCGATTGAAACAAGACGGTATTTCCCGCTTGTCATTATAAAGCCAAACAGAGCGATTGCCAGAAAACATATGCCTGCCCCCCAGAAAAAAACAGGCAAAAAAACTATTTCCATTTTTGCCTGCGTTAAGGCAAATAAGGATGCTATTGCCAGCGCAAAAGAAACGACTATAAGAAAAGTGCAGGAGATATACAACCATATTTTCTTCAGCCCATTTTCCAAAAAGTCATTTATTGCAAGACCGGTTATAATCGCCATTGCAGGAAAAAGAGGCATGATGTAATTGGGAAGTTTCGTTCTGGAAATGGAGAAAAATATAAATATCACAATAAACCATATTGCGCCGTAAAGATACACCGCCCTTTCTTTAAAACCCCTGTAAACTGCATTTGGCAGAAAAGCCGCCCAGGGGAAAAAGCCTGCGAGTATGACCGGCACATAAAAATATATCGGTCCGCTGTGGCTTGAAATGACCTCTGTATATCTCTGAAAGTGATGTTTTATTATAAATGCGTTAAAAAATTCCCATCCGTTTATGTAGAATTGAGCTATATACCAGGGAAAGGCAATGGCTGAAAATACAAGCAGAAATCTTGGAGCCAGCAATTGTTTTACTTTGCTTAATTCCCTTGATGCCGCAAGGTATATAAAAATAATAGCTGCCGGAAAGAGTATGCCTATTATACCTTTTGTTAAGGCTGCAAGGGCGGCAAATATCCAAAACAGCAAATACCACTTGTTGTTTAACTCCGAAGTCGTCTGATAGCCCAGATAAAAACTGTAAAGAGCCGCTGTTATAAAAAAGGCCAACGTCATGTCTGTAACCGCTGAGTGACTGTAGACAAAAAACTCCAGATTTAACAAAAGGCACAAGCCTGCCAGAATCGCCGGCCTTTGGCCATACAACCTTTTGACAAAAAAGAATGTCGCCGCTGCAAGGACTGTCCCAAACATGGCAGAGGTAAATCTTGCAGAGAACTCTGTTATTCCAAAGAGCTTAAACGCAAGAGTCATGAACCAGTAAAAAAGAATCGGCTTATCGTACCGCGGCTCATAATTATAGGTTGGGGTTATGTAATCTCCTATTGCAACCATTTCCCTTGCTGCCTCCGAAAATACAGCCTCGTCCACATCAAAGAGGATAAGGCTGCCCAGCTTAAAAAATGAGATAAACATTGCCATGCTGAGAAAAAGCCCGGTCTGCCAGTGTTTTTTCCTCATCTCGGAAAATAAAAATATGCTTACTCCTAAACCAAGCAAGGCGCCTCCCGCAACATCAGACGGATAATGAGAGCCCAGATATATTCTGGAAAGCCCCACCATTGCAGCTATAATATAAAATATTGGGGGAAAGCGAGGATATGACCTCGACAGCGCATACGCAAGGGCAAAGGATATTGTTGTATGGCCTGACGGAAACGAATTGAATCTTCCTTCAAAGTCAACTATTGATGGGTTTTCCAGAAAAAAAAGGATGTCTGTAGCGCTAAAAGGGGGTCTCTGCCTTTCAAAGATTATTTTGAAAAGATGAAGGAAAAAACTTGCAGCCAGAATAGCAGCAAAACCATAAACACCGCTATTGCGGATATGCTCTTTTTTAAATAGAATTCCAAACACAAAAAGGAAGACGCATACCCCTGTAAGAGTTATTCCATCACCCACTATGCTTAAAAATTGCGCCAGAACGGAAAGACTTTCTCCCTGCAACCTGCCTGAAAAGTAATCCAGCTGCAAACTGACAAGTAATATGGCAAGGGATGATAGTGTAAAAATAGCGGTTTTCTTCACAGCATATGCCGGCAACAAATCGTCTCCTTATGGATATTCTTTAAATAATGAGAAGTTAAGGATATACGGAGTAGATATAAAAATCAAGAACACAATAATGATCCATGGAAGCAATAAGAT
>CAZVZI010000024.1:0-3046 GCA_964631455.1 uncultured Thermodesulfobacteriota bacterium
GGGGGGGTTTGTATGTTTTCCCTGCCACAACCCTCATCAGTGGGAACCGGATGATATAAACAGCGAAAAGGGCGCGCGGGCCGATATTGAAGGCGATGCAGGCAACAGCTTTTTAAGGCTTCCGGCAGCGGAAGCCCCGGCGCTCTGCGCCCACTGTCATCAGGACAAAAAATATGTGCTCAATACGGAGCATGATATGAGGGTAACGGTAAAGGATGCGAAGAATTTCAAGGGGCAGACCATAAAAGAGTCCGGCGTATGCGGCCAGTGCCATTATGTCCATAATCCGCCCGGCGAGACATTGCTGTGGGCAAGGGAGCCTGGCCCGGGGCAGGATAAGATGGAGACGCTGTGCAGGAGCTGTCATTCGGATAACAGGATTGCCGCAGATAAGCAGCCGGTTAAGTTTATACACCCCCCGCAGGTTGTGCTTGTGTCAACCGAGGCAAGGTCAAGGGACGCCAAAAGCGGCGGCTATTTTCCGCTTTATACACAGGACGGAAAGAAAAAGGATGTGGGCAAGGTAACCTGCCCTACCTGTCATAATCCGCATAAGTGGAGCGCGTTCAAGATGGATTATGGCAACGGGAAAAATATAGAAGGAAACGCAACAAACAGTTTCCTGAGAAACAGGAGCGAATCCGCGCTCTGCACGGAATGCCACGGCATGGACGGGCTTTTCAGATATAAGTTTTTTCACGGCGAAACATCGAGGAAACCATACCCATTGACAGGGGAGCCGGAAAAGTGATATAAAAAAGCGTTGTTTTTTTCACAGGAGGATAGGCAAAATGAAAAATGTCATAAAACTTCTTTTTATCATAACGGCCGTATCGGTTTTTTCAGGATGCGCGGCCCAAAAGTTTCCGGAGATTGTGTGGCCGCTGCCGCCCGACCCTCCCAAGATGAGGTTTGACAAAAGCTTTAGCGGAGCCAAAGAGTTTTTCGGAGGCTCTTTTGTTGCGGATGTCCTTTTGGGGGAAGCTCCCTGGCCTGTTTTTGTTAAGCCAATCGGCGTTTATATAGATAAACAGGACAGGATATATGTGAGCGATACAGGCAATGCCATGGTGCAGGTATTTGACCCCAAGGCCAAAGCCCCGATGATTATGACGGCTGCAGGGAGAAGTCCGTTTGCAAAGCCTATGGGCATTGCCGCAGACAATAAAGGGAAGGTATTCGTGACAGATACCGGCAGCGATATCATCTATATCTTTGACAGGGATTTCCAGTATATTTCAGTCATGGGTCAGGACAAGGAATTTGAACAGCCGTCAGGTCTTGCAATAGACGATGAGAGGAAAAGGCTTTATGTGGTGGATACCTATAAACATAAGGTGTTCGCCTTTGACACAGACACCTTAAAGCCTGTCCTTAGCATAGCAAAAAGGGGAAATCAGGACGGGGAACTCAATTTTCCTGCTTATATAGCATTGGACAGCAAGGGCAATATCTATGTGGTGGATACCATGAACGGCAGGGTGCAGGTCTTTGACCCCGAAGGCAGGTTTTTAAGAAAATGGGGCAAATTGGGTGATGGTCCCGGTATGTTTGCCCGCCCCAAGGGCATTGCCATAGACAGCGAAGACCATGTGTATGTGGTGGATTCCGCGTTTAACAATGTCCAGATATTCAATCAAGAGGGGGAACTGCTTCTGGTATTCGGCCAATTCGGTGAAGGAAGGGGGGGGCAGATACTTCCAGCCGGCATTGCCATAGACAGCGAGGACATGATATATGTGGCTGACCAGTGGAACTCAAGGGTAAATGTATTTGAGTATATGGGGGAGAAGTATAAGGCGAGGAAGGGCGCAAAGAAGTAGGCATTATTAACGCCCCTTAATTTTTTTCTTGACAAATTTTAATTTTTATATATAATGTTAATCAAAAGTAACCTTACGGAGGCTCATGAGGGGTCTTTATTAAGGTCAGGTGATGGGTGCCTGAAAAGAGCAAGAAGAAAAAAGAGGCAAGAAGTTAGAGGCAAGAAAGAAAAAAAGCAAGAAGCAAGAAAAAAACAAGGAGGAAACAATGAAAAAGTTACTATTACTAGCGGCAGCAATAATGATGACGTTGGCGCTAAGCGGCGTATCCTTTGCCGCCACAACAATGGAAGCTTGGACTGTCAGTGGTCCGACCAAGTATCCATGTACCCAGGTTGGCGCAGTAGCGGGATGCGGTAGCGCAACTGGAGGCGACATCGCCGGCGGCATAGTCTGGTCAAGGCATAATATGTCGTCCTATGGCGCGCACTATCAGGCGTCAACTGTATCAAACTCAGTAGGCGGCACCGTAGCGCCAATTATAGCCACGACAGAGATTTGCGTATTCTGTCATACGCCGCACTTTGGCGGTTCAGCTGAAGGGCCTCTTTGGAACAGGACTGGCCAAACAGCCACAAGCTTCACAACCTATGGCACAACCGTGGGTGGAACAGTTGCCTCAACAACCGTTAATGCCGGATCGCTCTCATGCCTTTCCTGCCATGACGGTGTAACAGCAATTGACCAATTAGTCAACAGACCAGGCCCCGGCCCCAAGACTATGGGTTCAGAAGACCAGAAGTGGTACTTTGCCAGTGTCATGGATACTACAACCGGTTTGTATGGCGATATAGTAGCCCAGCCAGGAGCAAATGGCGGCACCAGGTTGAACATCGGCGGCGCTACTGCAGAATTGAGCAACGACCACCCGGTATCAATCATCTATGACGCCACAAAAGCAGGCCTGAGACCTTCAACCACGTCTCTTACATCTCTAACCATGTATAATGCAAAATCCCTCGGAACCGGCACACAATATGGACGTTCCGACAACATCTGGGCAATCAATGGTTATCTCGATGCAGGCACAGCCACTATTGCCACACTTTTGAGGCAAACTAACACCACTGTGGAGTGCGTATCATGCCATGACCCGCACTACAAGAACCAGACCAACGACGACCCGTCATATTTGAGGTCAGCCAGCGCTGCTGCTGGTGGAGCTGTTTTGACTTCGAATAACGCCGGTCTTGACGGTATGTTCTTGAGAAGAATCGGCGGCA
>CAZVZI010000024.1:3146-7959 GCA_964631455.1 uncultured Thermodesulfobacteriota bacterium
ATTCAAACTCAGGTATGTGCAGAACATGCCACAATAAGTAAAAGAAGCAAGAAGCAAGAAGCAAGAAGGTAATAAAAAACCATGCAGCGCGTCGTGAAGGGGCGCTGCATGGTTTTCTTGTTTAAATGCAGGTCTTAACAGATTGTTGAGCTATTCAACAATCTGTTAAGACCTGCATATCGCTTATAATAAAATAGAGAGAATAGTTTTAGAAATCAGGTAACCACATAAGGTGGTGTCGGATGAAAAGAAAGCAAGAGAGTCTGGCTTTACTGCTCATATGCGTTATCCTGATTTTGTGCATTGAGCAGGCGGATGCTGCTACGACCATTGAGCAATGGAGCAATGCCAAGGCGGAGTACCCGGCCTCCACCAATGGGACCGTAGGCGCTGTGGCAGGGGGCATTGTATGGTCAAGGCATAATCTATCCAGCTATGGCGGCTTTTTCAAGGCAGCGGATCCGAATGTAGGGAGTAGCGGCGCGATATGGACTACAGAGATTTGCGTGTTCTGTCATACCCCGCATTTCAGCTCTTCAGATGCGCCGCTCTGGAACAGGGGCAATAGCGCCACCTATACAGCCTATGGCACAACCTTTGCCGGAACAGTCATTTCATCGGTTTCCTCGGCAAGCCTTGTCTGTCTTTCCTGCCATGACGGCGTAACCGCATTTGATACCATGATAAACAGACCCGGTCCGGGCCCAAACGTCATGGGCGCAGCCGAAAACCTCAACTTGAGGTTCAGGATGGGTGTGGATAGCGGCGGCAGCGGTGGTTCAACTGCATTAACCACACTGGATCACTTTAGCACAGGCAACCCGTGCGCTGCCTGCCATGACCCGGCGGATCCCATCGGCCTCTACATAGGTATAGATTACTGGGGACAAATAGCCGGCCTTGAGATAGGCACAAGCCTTACCAACGAACACCCTGTTTCTGTTGTTTATAATGAGAATGTCGCAGGCCTCAGACCAAAGACAACAACCATTAACTCTATCGTAATGAGCCAGCCACAGAGCTTGGCCGGTCAGTCCACTTATGGCCGCTCTGACAATCTATGGGCAGTCAATGGTTACATCAGCGATACCGCTACTATTGCCGACCTCCTGAAAAACGGTATGGTTGAATGCACCTCCTGTCATGACCCGCATTACAAGAATCAGACAAATGACGACCCTGCCGTTGTGGGGAGTTACATAAGAATTGGCGCCAATGGTTCGCCTGTAACCAATCCTGAGGAGGCTGAGGTCGACGGTCTCTTCTTGAGAAGAGTCGGCGGCAATTCAAACTCAGGTATGTGCAGAACATGCCACAATAAGTAAAAGAAGCAAGAAGCCATGAGGAAAGAAACAAAAATGGCGGCGATTTAATCGCCGCCATTTTTTAATTTGATAAACCGGCATTAACCGGCATTAACCTCCCTCAATCCCCTCTTGCCCCAAGAGGGGAAGCCTGAACCGCATTTTCCCTTGACTGTTGGGTTGAGATAATATTATACTGGTGTAAATTCTAATTGCTGAAAAACTCTTTTTTGTCATTCCCGAGGTTTTAATCGGGAATCCGGCTTTTCTAAATTCAACAAGTTATGGATTCCCGCTTTCGCGGGAATGACACTTTAGAGAATAGGAGGGATAATATTTTTATGCTGCTTAAAAGTGTTGCTATCCTTGCAATTGCCGCTTTCCTGTTGTTAGGGGCGAATGCCGCGCATAGCGCCGCTGAAACGCCTTTGCAAAAAGGGGCAGCTCAAGCCCCTGCGGAAGAGCCGCCAAAGGTTGTATTCAAGGTGAACGGGGTTCCAGTGGATGAATTGGCGCTGCAAGGCATGATAAATACGCTTTTGCCCGGGGCATTCGTGCACCAGAGGCTAAGCGAGGAAAAGACAAAGGCTATAAGAGCCAAGGCCATAGCCGAGCTCATTCTAAATGAACTCCTTATTCAGGAGGGAAGAAAACAGGATATAAAGGTCAAACCCAAAGAAATAGACAAACGAATTAAAGAGATAAAGCAAGGAGTCAAAAAATCAAAAGGATATTCTCTGGAGACATTTTTAAAGAAGAATAAGCTCACTATGCAGGGTTTGAGGGATGAATTGGAAAAAGAGCAGATTCTCCGGCAGTATCAAACAAAGGTGAACGACGAGATTAAAAAGGACGTTGAAAAAGAGCTTACCGACGCCTATCTGGAAGAATATTATGGCAAAAATAAGGAAAAATTCAAGGAGCCGGAACGTATTCGTGTGAGGGTGATAACGGTTAAGGCGGATCCGGGAGGGGGAAGGGAAGGGTGGGAGAAGGTTTTTGCCGCAGCCACGGAACTTCGGAAGAAGATTGATGCAGGAGAGGATTTTGCAAAGTTGGCCAATGAGTCTTCTCAGGATCCGTATGCGCCTAAAGGCGGCGATATGGGATTTGTGCATGTCGGAAGCCTGGATCCCCCGCTGGAAAACGCGGTGGCCAAGCTAAAGCAAGGAGAACTTGCGGGGCCGGTAATGTCGATATATGGCTACCATATCTTAAAATTAGAGGAAAAGGCCCCTGCAATCCAGAGGCAATTTGAAGAGGTCAAGGACAAGCTCAGGGAAGAGTTGAAAAAAAGCAAGTTTCTGGACAGGAAATACAATCTTATCCAAGATATTAAGAAAAAGGCCAAGATAGAGTATCTGAATGAAGAAGATAAAAAGGCTGCAGAAGAGGCTGAGAAAAAGGCAGCGGAAGCGGAGAAAAAGGATAAGAAGTAAGATGCAAGATACAAGAGGCGAGATGCAAGATGCAAGAGAAAAGTTCTTCTTGCTTCTAACTTCTTGCTTCTTGCTTCTATTTTCAGTCTCCTGCGCGCAAACCGAAGAAACGGCTACGGCTAAAAAGGGGGACTATGAAAGAGGCAGGGCAATCTACGACAAATATTGCTTCTACTGCCACGGCAGGACGGGCCGCGGCGATGGGGCGGTTGCCATTGCTGTCTCACCCCATCCGGCGGACTTTATAAGCGATAAAAAAAGAATGGCCAAATCCGATGAAGAGCTTTTAAAATCCATATCTGACGGCATAGAGCGGAACACAGGAATAGAGGAGATGGCCATGGCGAGATGGAAGGAGATTTTGACAGAACAGGAAAGGCTTGATGTTCTGGCGTATATCAGGCATCTGGCAAAAGAGGCAGCGGAGAAGAAAGAGAAGGAAGGAAAGAGGAAATGAGACTTATATTCACATTTGCCTGCTGCCTGTTGTCCATGTTGTTTTTTGCCGGCACGACTTACGGTTCTGCCGATGATTACGACCTTTTGACCGGGGAGCCTAAATGTGTAAACTGCCATACATCGGATAGAAAATATTCCATTGATTATACCAGGGAGGAAAGCTGTGAAGAGTGTCACGGCCCTGATTTGAGCGCAAGGTATGTGTCCATAGACGCAAGATATAAAAAGGCGGATGGAGAGATACAAGCGGCAGGGAGTTTACCGCATCAGGTTGCGAGCAGAAACAAGCCTGCCCCTGCAAGCAGTAAGCAGGGGAAGCAAGGTATTACAGGCAATATGGTTTTAGTGCCTGCAGGCGAGTTTACAATGGGCTCAAATGACTGGTGGCCAAAAAGCGGGCCTGAGCATAAAAGGAATTTACCCGCATTTTATATTGACAGATATGAGGTGAGAAATTCCGATTATAAGGTTTTTGTTGATGAAACAGGCTACAGGGCGCCTGACCATTGGCAGGGAGGCTCTTATCCCAAAGGGAGGGAAAAGCACCCTGTAGTGTTTGTCAACTGGTTTGATGCGGATAACTATTGCAGATGGAAAGGCAAGAGGCTTCCTATGGAGGCTGAGTGGGAAAAGGCTGCAAGGGGGACGGATAAAAGGACATTCCCGTGGGGGAATAAGTTCGGCAGGGAAAAGGCAAACGGCAATGAAGACACCATGCCTGTCGGAAGCTTTGAATCCGGCAAAAGCCCTTACGGCATTTATGATATGGCAGGGAATGTGTGGGAGTGGACGGCAGACTGGTTTCAACCCTTTCCCGGCAACACCCACCCCGATGAAAACTATGGAGAAAAATACAGGGTGGTAAAAGGCGGTTCATGGTATGACTGCACATACTACAAGTGCGGCATCAGCGCGCCGACATATAACCGCATATTTTTTAATCCGCAGACCCGCAACAATAATTTTGGCTTCAGGTGCGCAAAAGATAAGTAAAGGGGGGACATCTTAAATGATTTATCCCACATCTCACATCCCATATCTCACATCCCTCATCATCTGCCTCTTGTTTCTTGTCGGTTGCTCCAAGCCTCCTTCAGATATGGTACTGGTTCCTGCAGGCGAGTTTATTATGGGAAGCAGCGAGGCGGATAGAGAGGCAAAGGCGCAGCAGTATGGCGATAGGAAACCATGGTATGCCAATGAAAGGCCGGAGAGAAAGGTCAATCTCAAGGCATTTTATATTGACAGACATGAGGTAACCAATGTGCGGTACGGGGAATTTATAAATACAACAACTGGTCGTAGACCGCCGGGCTATTGGCCAGGAGGCGCTTACCCGTCTGACGCCGCCAATGTGCCGGTAGTGATGGTGAACTGGAATGATGCGGATGCATACTGCAAATGGAAAGGGAGGAGACTTCCCTTAGAGGCTGAGTGGGAAAAAGCGGCAAGGGGGGCGGACGGCAGGAGATTTCCCTGGGGCAATGAGTTTGATATCAAAAAGGTCAATACCCTCGGCGGGTACGGCGGCCCCGTGACAGTGGGGACATTTGAGGCAGGCAAGAGCCCTTACGGCGCTTATGATATGGCAGGCAATGTCCAGGAGTGGGT
>CAZVZI010000024.1:7969-11683 GCA_964631455.1 uncultured Thermodesulfobacteriota bacterium
AGAAAGGTTCAAGGTAGTGAGGGGAGGCGGATGGGGAGGGACTGGGCATTACAGCCTTCAGGTTTATGTAAGAACAGCCTATAGAAATATCGCCCGGCCTGACGGCGTATTCAATGATGTTGGGTTTAGATGTGCAAAATAAATAGAGACAAGATGCAGGAGGCCAGAGGCCAGAGGCCAGAGGCCAGAGGCAGGATTTTTCTTGTTTCTTGCTTCGTGCTTCTTGCTTCTTGCTTCTTTATACCCGCAAAGGCCAAAGGTGTTGAGAGGGATCCGTATTCCTTTAACAGATTGTTATTGAAGGTGGAGTTGATTTATGAAAAACAAAAAAAGATTTATGAAAATGACAAATCCGTATATAGCGCATCAAAGAAAGACGAGGAATTCTCCACATTCCGGCAACGTTATAATCTTGAGGTAAAAGGCAAGCTATTAAGCCGCAAACTGTTGATATACGATGCCGGCATTGAATTTGATGACAAAACAGAAAGCGGTACCAGAGGTGATTTAGAGTTAGATGTCAGGAAATATAAACTGCAAACAACCATACTTCCAAAATCCAACATGCCGTTAACCCTTTTTGCAAATAGAAACTCAACGGAGACAATCTATCCGGCATACAAGAGAGAAGAGACAATAGACAATTATGGTTTTAACTGGAGTTGGATGTTGCGTTTTAAAACCCTTCCAACTACCAAGCTGTCGGTGAATAAGCAATATACGCAGGGCATAGGCACGGATGCCGAGGCGCTCTCTTATGGCGTTGACATGAGAAAGAATATAGGGCCGACCGAAAACAGATTTAATTATTCTGCCGGCGACTCAAAGGATAATATCGGGAACTCGGGTTCGGACTATTCTGATATAACCTTCAGCAATAAAACGGCATTTTCAGATGACACGGATTTCAGTTTTGGGATAGTGGAAAATAACAGCTCTGTGTTCAGCAAGGATAGAAAGGATGACAGCAGCGCGTTAGCCGGCAGCATGGATCTGAAAACAAAACCCACCGGCAGGTTCAGCCAGCAATATAATTATACATTTGTTCAATCGGACATAAAAACGGAGTCCGAGACGTGGGGCACAGACAGCGAGTATTTTTCAGGCAACGTCGATTATAATCCCACAAAGGGCTTTAACACATTTGCAAACGTAAACGCAAGCAATTTTGAAACATACACCGGGTCAGAAACTTCCGCCGCGGAAAACGTTAGCCTTGCAACAGGCGCAAGTTACGGGCAGGAGATAAATAAGGAATTATCACTTACAGAATCAATCGGTTACAGTAAGAGCGAGTCTTCATCCAGCGATCCGGTTACAGGAAAAACCGAAAGGGATACGACTACTGCAAGCGCGGCGCTTAACTATGAAAAGAGGCTGATATGGGCAAGCTCTTTTGTAGCCCGGGGGTCGCTGGGTTATTATAAAGAAGAGGTGAAACCTGAGGGGGGGATAGACGGCTTGTCGTACGGTTTTAACACAGGACTTAACGGAATAAACCTGAGATACGGCAAGGCTTCCGGCAGCTATGCTTTTTCCGGTGTTCAAGGCGATGGTCAGGATATGACAGATCAGACCTTTACAACCAATGTGTCCAGCTCTTACCTAAGGTACCTTCTTGCCAATGCCGCACTGACCCATCATCTGTTGGATAGTTATATAGATAGCGAGGATGAAGCGGATACGACGGCTACAGCCGGCGCAAACTTTATTTACTTTAAATATATTCCTGTGGAGGCCTCCGCTAAACATTATTCCATTGTTCGAAATGGCGGTTCGCCTCAAAATACAGACAAGCAATATGAGAAAGAGAAAGAAACCGATAATTTTGATCTTAATGCTAAATTTACCTATTTTAAAAACACAACTCTTTCCGCTTACTATAAATATTCCTACCAGATGCAGTTATTTGAGGAAAGAAGCAAGGAGCGTGAGGAAGCAAACACAACATCGGAATATGGGGTAAGCGGCAGCCATACAAGGCGTCTTTTTGCAGGAAACCTCAGCCTTTCGGCAAGCTACGGCAAAAAAACCAGCGAAACTCTTTATTCCGCCCCTCAAGACTCCGGTATTATCAACTACAACGTGTCTTATGATAAAAGGTTGGGCAGAAACATGACAGGGAAATTGAATGCTGGGCGCAATGCCACAACAACAAACGCTTTGGAAGACATAGTGGATTCCGTTGGAGCGGGCATTTATTACAGACTCAGGCAGTGGTTTGTATCCGCCGAATACAACCGTTTGGATTATAATATGCAAACCAGCCGCGATGTGCATTACGAGGACAAATTGACATTTAGGGTGTCCCGCAGCTTTATGAGGATATTCTGAGGCAAGATTTTTTTCTTGTTGCCGGTTCTTTTATAGGAGGAGGTTTCGGTGCGTATCGGGTTCGTTGACCTTGGATTTAAACTTAGGTTTATGCTTATTTTTTGTTTAATCACGCTCACAGCGGTTTTTATATCCTGCGCCTTGTTCTATTTCCTGACATACCGACAATTAAGCAATATCTATGGAGAGGCCTTTTTTACCCTCCTGTCGGTCAAAAAGGCGGTTTTTCCTCTCCTCTTTGCATCCATACAATCCATGATTCTGCTGGCTCTTGTGTCTCTGGCCATTGCCGTTCTTTCGCTTTTCTTTTCCCACAAGATAGCAGGTCCTCTCTACCGCTTTGAAAAAAGCATGGAGACTATAGCTTCCGGGGATTTGACGCATGTCGGCAGGTTGCGGGCAGGAGACCAGGTTCAGGGACTTATGGAATCAATCAATAAGTCAACCCGCGCAATGAACCACAGGGTAAGAAGCGCGCAGGATAGCCTTTTAAGGGTCAGGGCGATAGAAGACAACATAAAGGCATTGCTTGACAAAGGATATTCTGAAGCAGAGATGAGAAATATTATTGAGGAGCTTAAGCATGAGACAGGCAATTTAAAAGACATTTTACAGGCGATTAAGCTTGAAGGGGAGAGATGAAGGCTCGCTTAATTGCCATAATTCTTATTATAGCGATTTTGGGGACAGGGTATTATATCCGGTCGCAGTGGAGCAGTTATCATGATTTTAACGGACAGTGCATGACTTGCCATCTAACCGAGCCGACTGAAAAACAGGAAAGACTGTTGTTTACCAAAGATATCAGCGTGCTTTGCCTAAATTGTCATAAAGATGCCGTAGGAATATCTCATCCTGTGGGCATGAAACCGTCTATGGAGATACCGGGTGATTTTTTATTAGACAGAAAGGGAAATGTCGCCTGTAACACCTGTCATACGACACATAAGGCCGGCTACGGCAAATATAAGCTCAGGGTCGAATCCATCGGAGAACTCTTTTGCAGGAGCTGCCACCTGATGTTGGAAGATGGTCCTTCCCTCCACAGAGGGGCAATCGGGTCCGCTCATATGGGGAGTAGCGTATCAGCCGTATATTTGCCGGAGAGTACCGGCGGCTATCTAGACGATCTTTCTATGAAATGTCTGATGTGCCATGATGCCGGTCTTGGCAAGGATGCGCTGATAAATAGGATCAGGGCCGGAGAGTTTGAACACAATAGCAGCATCGGGTTGAGTCACCCTATAGGGGTTTCCTATAGGGAAACATCGGAAAAATATCCGGGCGCATATAAAAAGATAGAGAAGTTGAAACCGGAGATAAGGTTGTTTGACGGCTTGGTGGGCTGCGGGACGTGTCATAATCCATACGCTAAGAGAC
>CAZVZI010000025.1:0-9262 GCA_964631455.1 uncultured Thermodesulfobacteriota bacterium
AGGCGCTGTCCGTTATCATAGAAGGCGACGGAACTACGAAAGAGTGGGGGCAACCCCCCCCTTCCACCCCCTTTAATAAAGGGGGGGCTGGGGGGGTTGGTTTGGAATTGCAATCGCTTACCTCCGAGGCATTAAGAAATATCATAAAAGAGGCTGGAATTGTCGGCATGGGCGGGGCGGCATTTCCTACCCATGTCAAGTTAAGCCCGCCAAAGGAAAAAAAGATAGACGCCTTTATTTTGAACGGCTGCGAGTGCGAGCCGTATCTGACCTCCGATCACAGACTGATGGTTGAAGAACCCGAAAAGGTTGTGTGGGGGATGAAGGCCTTGATGAAGGCAGCAGGGGTTCTTAAAGGTTTTATCGGAATAGAGGAGAATAAGCCGGATGCCATAGAGGCGCTGGAAAAGGCAGCGAGAGACAGCGGCATAAAGGTTGTTGCGCTGGAGACCAAATATCCGCAGGGCGCTGAAAAGATGCTTATAAAGGCTGTTGTGAACAGAAAGGTTCCTGTTGGAAAACTTCCCATGGATGTGGGTGTTGTAGTCAATAATGTAGGGACTGCAGTTGCTGTATATGATGCAATTAAATATAACAAGCCCTTGATCGAGAGGGTTGTAACAGTAAGCGGCAACGGCGTAAAAGAACCGAAGAATTTGCTTATCCGTATAGGCACGAGTTTTGAAGAAGTATTAAACCAATGCGGCGGAATCACGAAGGACGGCGACAGAGAGGTGTTAAACGGCGGGCCCATGATGGGTATTGCGCAGACAACCCTTGATGTGCCTGTGGTAAAGGGGACATCCGGCATAACGGTCCTGGCAGGCAGAAAGATAAAGCCGGATAAATATCAGCCGTGCATACGATGCTCAAGCTGTGTTGAGGTATGCCCTGTAAATCTCATGCCTTACAAAATAGGGGATTTGGGCAGGCTTTACAGGTTGGATGAGTTTAAGGCATGGGGCGGTCTGGTTTGCATAGAATGCGGCTGCTGTTCTTATACATGTCCGTCCAAGAGGCCACTTCTTCAGTGGATAAGAGTGGGGAAGGTTAAGGTGAGGGAAAGAGAGAAGGCGTGATGGAAGAAAAAATTCAAGAAAAACAAGTTCAGGAAAAACCGGTGGAAAAACTCGTTGTTTCGTCGTCCCCGCATTTTCTGAGGGATGAGAATATCCCAAAAATCATGCATACGGTTGTGCTGGCGCTTCTTCCTGCTATGGCTGCCAGCGTATACTTCTTTGGTTTGAGGGCTATCGGGTTAATCCTCGTATCGGTTGCCGCTTGTCTGATTACAGAATACATCGTCCAGAGGATAAGGGAAAAACCCATAACAATTTGGGATGGGAGCGCTATCATAACAGGCATTCTCCTGGCTCTGACGTTGCCTCCGGGTTTTCCATATTACGGCGCTGTGTTAGGGTCTGTCTTTGCCGTCGGTGTCGGAAAACAACTATTTGGCGGGCTTGGTTATAATATATTCAACCCTGCATTGCTGGGCAGGGCATTCCTTATGGCTACATATCCTGTGTTTACCACTACATGGAGCGAGCCGCTTTCTAAGGCTGCAAAGGCCGGCGTAGATGTTGTATCTGCGGCAACGCCATTGGCGCTTATGAAATTTGAAGGAAAGATGACCTCTCATCTTGATATGCTCTTCGGCAATGTGGCAGGCTCAATGGGAGAGACCTCTGCCATCGCGATACTTATCGGCGGTCTCTATCTTCGTTACAGGGGTTATATAAACTGGAAGCTGCCGCTCGGCTATCTGGGCTCAATGGCATTTTTCGGCGCAATCTTTTATCTTATAAACCCTTCAAAATATCCAGACCCGTTATTTCACATCCTTGCAGGGGGCGCAATGCTTGGAGCATGGTTCATGGTAACTGACATGGTGACATCGCCGGTTACTCCGCTTGGGCAGTGGATATTTGTCATATGCGGAGGATTGCTGGCAATTGTTATACGTTTGTTCGGCGGACTTCCCGAAGGGGTCATGTATTCAATACTTCTTATGAACGCGTTTGTGCCGCTCCTCAATAAACATACAAGGCCGAAGTTTTTTGGCGAAGGAATAAAAGTTGAATAATGTTGTCACAAAAATGTTGTTGGTATTAACGGTTATCGGCGCGGTTTCCGGCGGCATCCTTGCAGGGGTTTTCCATGTCGCAGATCCGCTTATTCAGGCAAACCGCGAAAAAGAACTCAAAGAGGCAATCTTTGTTGTTTTGCCTGAGGCAAAGGATTACAAGGTTCTTGAAAAAGAGGTTAATAAGGAAACGATTACGATTTACAAAGGGGTTGACGCTGAAGGAAAGCCTGCGGGCATTGCGTTTATTGCGGACGGCGGCGGGTTTCAGGGAAATATAAGGATTATGGTTGGGCTATCGCTTGACTATCTCAAGCTCAAAGGCATAAAGGTCCTTGAGCAGAATGAAACCCCGGGTCTCGGCAACAGGATAAAAGAGCCTCAATTTGAAGACCAGTTTAAAGGCCTTGAGATAACACCGAAGGTGGAGTATATTAAATATCGTAAACCGGAAAAACCGAATCAGATACAGGCAATAACAGGCGCAACCATTTCCTCGGATGCGGTAGTGAAAAATATAAACAACGCAGTTGCAAAGGTGTTGAAGGTGTTTCCACAGGAAGAGGTAATTAAATAATGGCCAACTCGCTTTGGCATGAATTTAAAAAAGGACTCTGGCAGGATATACCGCCGTTCAGGCTTGTGCTTGGCACCTGCCCCGCTCTTGCTGTTACCAATTCAGTGATAAACGGTATTGCAATGGGTCTTGCCACATTATTTGTTCTTTTATGCGCAAATATCAGCGTATCTATTATAAGAAAGATTGTGCCGGCCCAAGTAAGGATTGCAGCCTATGTTGTCATCATAGCAATGTATGTTACGGTCGCGGACATGTTTCTTGCGGCAATGTTTCCGCCTATATCAAAGGCGTTGGGGCCGTATGTGCCGCTCATTGTGGTAAACTGCATCATTCTGGGAAGGGCAGAGGCATTTGCCCAGAAAAATCCAATCATGCCGTCTATTATGGATGCCCTTGGCATAGGCGTAGGTTTTACCATGAGCCTTGCTGTAATGGGGCTTATAAGAGAGGTCTTCGGGTTCGGAAGCATACTGGATATAAAGATTCTGGGAGCCTGGTTTGAGCCGTGGATAGTGATGATTTTGCCGGCAGGCGCATTTTTTGTGTTCGGATTTCTCGTTGCATTGGTAAATTATCTTTCAAGGAAAAAGGCGGAAACGGTCTGCCATTAAAATTATGAAACTCATTCTTATCTTTATTTCAGCATCACTTGTAAATAACTTCGTTCTAACTTACTTTCTCGGCATCTGTCCGTTCCTCGGCGTGTCCAATAAGACCGAGAATGCTGTGAATATGGGGCTTGCCACCACCTTTGTCATGACCCTGACTGCTGCGGTTACATGGCCTGTCTACACCTATATACTTGTAAAATTCAACGTGCCGTTTCTTGAATATGTGGCCTTCATAATAGTCATAGCCGCTTTGGTGCAACTGGTTGAGATGTATATACGAAAGAGCAGTCCGGCTATTTACAGGGCCATGGGCATATACCTTCCGTTAATTACGACAAACTGCGCTGTTCTGGGTCTTGCGCTTTTTATGGTTCTGAGAGATTACAACTATATAGAAAGCATAATCTTCGGCTTCGGCACTGGCGCTGGCTTTACCCTTGCCATGCTTATGATGTCCGGTATCAGGGAAGAGTTGGAATTTGCGGATGTGCCGCGGGTATTTCAGGGTATTTCAATAACGTTAATCATTGCAGGAATGATGGCATTGGCATTTATGGGATTTGCAGGGCTTATTAGAGGATAAGAATAGTTCGGAGTCAGGAGTTCTGTATTTTATGACAGGCAACATCGTAATCACATCAATGGCAAGCATGGGCGGCATTGGCGCTGTTTTATCGCTTTTTCTTGCCTATGCGGATAAGAAGCTGAAGGTTGAAGAAGACCCGAGGATTGAGGCGCTCTTAAACATCCTTCCCAATACAAACTGCGGCGGGTGCGGCAGGGCGGGGTGCAGGGTTTTTGCCGAGGCCCTGATTCAGGGGACTGCATCTGTAACGGGTTGTGTTGCGGGGGGGCAGGCTGTAGCCGACAATATTGCAACATATCTTGGCGTAGACTCAGTCAAGGCCAATAGGATTCTTGCTGTTGTCCTCTGCAGGGGCGGTGAAAAAGAGGCTGTCAGGAATGCGGTCTATAAAGGTGAGAGAACGTGCACAGCCGCCAATCTCACAGGCGGAGAAAAGGCCTGTGTCTATAGCTGCATTGGATACGGCGACTGCGTTCATGCATGTCAGTTTGACGCAATGGCAATGAATAGCAACGGTCTGCCTGTTGTGTTTTATGATGCTTGTGTCGGGTGCGGGGCATGCGCAAGGGCGTGCCCGAGAAACATTATTGAGATGCACCCTGTTGAGCATAAGATATTTAATTATTGCAGGAATAAGGATAAAGGCGCTGTTGCAAGAAAGATATGCAAGGTGTCGTGTATCGCATGCGGTCTGTGCGTGAAAGATTGCAACGTAGAAGGCGGCATAGAGGTGATAGATAACCTTGCGGTGATCAATTATGACAAGTGTCCGCAGGATGACAAGCCTACAAAAAGATGTCCAACCACCTGCATCCTCTTCGGCGAGGAAGAAAAGATGACTAAAGAAGCTTATTATGCCTCTCTACCTAAAAAGGCGGTTTAAAATCCCACAACAGATGTTAAAAAAAAGATAATCAAGTCTTAATTAAAAGTTAATCTGATTCTTGATACAATTCTCAGGCATGGCAAGACAAACACAAGCGCACAAAAAGGATAGCAAGAAATGGTTTATATCAGGTCTTATTGTGCTTTCCGCAGTTGGTTTTGGCGGAGGCTATTTGGTATCAACATATCTTGGCAGCAATAATGAAGAAACTATAAAAGATGTGTCAAGTCTTAGAGGCGGCGAGACAAGGCCGACACTGTCGTCTGCAAGATTCACAGGCAAGACCGCGTCAACATACGAGATAGCCAAGGAGATACCGGAGATACTGGACAGCCTTTACTGCTACTGCGATTGCAAGAAACACTTTGGCCATAAAAGCCTTCTTACCTGTTATGTTGACGACCATGCGGCCTTTTGCAATGTTTGCATGGATGAGGCGATAAGGGCGTATGAACTTTTTAAGCAGGGTAAGGATGTTCTTACTATCAGAAAAACTATAGATAGGGAATTTTCACGTTAAGGAGGGCAGGCCTTGGGTAAAAAAGAGATTTTGATTATTGTAGGATTGGTTATGGTTTCGCTGGTTGTGGGTGTTGTGATTGGAAAGATGAAAGAAACGTCGTCTAAAAAGGACACTGCAACCCCACAAGCTGCATATCAGGATAAGGGCGGGGAAACTGTGCAGCCTTCAGTCAATCAGTCTCAATTTGCGCAATATGACTATACGGCAGAAATCAAAAGGATATTAAAAGAGAAGACTAATGATGCGAAGGCATTTGCAGAGGTTGGAGATATCTATTTTGACCAGCACAAATTTATCGATGCTATAGAATATTATAAGAAGGCTCTTGCTATAAACCCGCAGGATATTGATTCATACAATGACATAGGGTTGTCTTACCACTACATAGGCAGGTCGGACGAAGGGTTGAACTATCTGGAAGAGGGGATAAAGAAAAACCCTGCATACCAGAGGTTGTGGCTGTCAAAAGGATTTATCCTTGCCATCAGAGGAAATATCGCCGATGCAAGGTTTGCTTGGGAAAAGGCATATACCTTGGATCCAAACAGTGATGTGGGAAGGTCGGCTGCAAGTTTTCTTGAACAGTATAAAGGGGCAGCCAGATAAATAAATTGCACGAGACATGAAGTAAGAGACAAGAAGCAAGAAATAGGAAGCAAGAAAAATCTTAAATCTTGCTTCTTGTTTCTTTTTTAGAGAGGCGCAGTGGAAGCATCGGATAAGAGCTTAGTGAAAAAAAGTATCGGCAATGCCATATGGGGGCTTTTTGGCTCTCTGAAATCTACGCTGTTTATACTTTTTTGCCTTGCAATTGTTTCCATCATAGGCACGGTTATACAGCAAAACCAGCCGGCAGAGTTTTATAATGAGGAGTATGGCAAGTGGGCGCCATTAATCCTGCGCATTGGGCTGGAAAATATGTATCATGCCTGGTGGTTTTCAACCCTGCTTTTGCTCCTTGTTTTAAATATCATCGTATGCACTATTGACAGGTTCCCGCCAAAGTGGAAGGCTACGTTGGAGAGCAAAGTTGACGCCGATCCCAGATTTATCAAAAACCTGCTTGCTAATCATACGCTGGTTCTTCAGAGTGAACCTGCCTTTGTAAGAGAAAGAATACTGAATGTTCTCAGAAAAAGAAGATATAATGTAAAAGAAGCCCCCGATAGTTTCAATCGGGGGCCCGAGGGCATCTCAATATACGCATGGAAGGGGATAATCGGAAGGTTCGGCTCGGATGTTGTTCATGTAAGCCTTCTTCTGATACTCTTTGGCGCTATATTAGGAAGCGTAGTCGGGTTTAAGGATTTTGGGGCGTTCTATGAAGGAGAGGCTGCAACTGTCCCTGTCGAAGAATTGCAATTAGGGATAGATAGATCATGGCGCGGCATTCCACTTCCAAAGATAGAAAGACGGAAAAAGGCATCCGATATTCAACTGCGGTTGGATAAATTCTGGATAGATTATTATGAATCAGGCCAGATAAAGCAGTATAACAGCATCCTGACTCTTAGCGATAACGGCAAAGAGATTATTAAAGGGAGGCAGATATGGGTTAATGCGCCGCTCTCTTATAAAGGCTTTGTCTTTTATCAGAGCAGCTATGGAACTGCATACGACAAGGTAAAACAGGCCGACTTTTTATTAAAAGACAGCAACACGCACAAGATAATAATCCCGTCTTTTGCTGTTGTCTGGAATACCCCATACGATATACCCGGCACTGACTATACGATTAAGGTCGTCGGTTTTGTGTCTGATTTTGCGTTTGACCCGTCAAGTAAAACCGTTTTTACCAAATCTGTCGAACATAATAATCCGGCGATTCATGTTGAGATATATAAAAACGGAAAACCATTAACCAATCCGTGGCTTTTCTATAACTACGCCGACCTTTTTGCAGCCATCCCTGATTCCAATTATGAGCTTGTATTTAATGGCTACAAGGGTATAGTATATACAGGTCTGTCTATCAATAAAGATCCGGGAACAAATGTTGTGTGGCTGGGGGCGGCATTGATGGTAACGGGTTTTTTTATGGCCTTTTTTATTTTTCATAAGAGGATATGGGTCAATGTGAGAAGAAACAGCGATACAACAGAGGTTTATATAGGCGGCATGATAAACAAAAATAAGTTTGTCTTTGAGAGGGAGTTTTCAGAAATTGTTGAATCCATCAAATCAACCGCCAAGGAAGGAGTAAAAAAATGAAGGTCATAATGAGCTTGCTGTTTTTCGACATGGCATTCTGGTTTTATTTCGCCACAATGATTTTATATATCGGATACTGGATATTCAAAAAAGAATGGCTTGGGCAGGCGTCAACCGTTCTTGCAATAATATCCACATTTGCAATTTTCATGATGCTGGTATTCAGAACCAAAGAATCCGGTCATGCTCCGTTTTCAAATCTCTATGAATCAATGGCCTTTTTTGTATGGATGATGTCTCTTGCCTATCTTATTATGGAGTTTAAATATAAGATAAAGGTGGTAGGCGCTTTTGTAATGACCATTGCTTTTATAGCAATGGTTGCCACATCCATGCTGCCGTATCGTTTTCAGGATATTCAGCCTCTCAATCCGGCGCTTCAGAGCATCTGGTTTGAACTGCATGTTTTTTCTGCCTTTATAGGATACGCAGGCTTTGGTCTGGCATTCGGCATGGGTCTGATGTATCTTATCAAGGCAAGGTTTGAGGAAAGGAAAATATCTCATTTCCTGATAGACAGATTCCCGTCATCCGCAATACTGGATGAACTGAGTTATAAATCAGTAGCTTGGGGTTTTATTTTTTTTACGCTTGGCGCGCTTATACTTGGCGCGGTTTGGGCAAATAAGGCATGGGGGACTTACTGGAGCTGGGACCCGAAAGAGACATGGAGCCTGATTACATGGTTCATATATGCAGCCTATCTCCATGCCAGGGTTACCAGGGGGTGGAGGGGAAAGAAGGCGGCGTATGTTGTAATCTTTGGATTTTTATCAACAATCTTTTTATACTGGGGCGTAAGTTTTGTCCTGCCCGGCCTTCATGCCTATGCAACGAGATAAGAGATTAAGCGGTAAGGCAGGCATGGTTCGACAGGGCTTCGGTGTGAGCTCAGCCGAACGCTCACCATGACATTTGTCACCCTGAGCCTGTCGAAGGGTTGCCTGTCAACCTTTAATTTTTAAGAGGGATTGTAATGCAAGATACATTAACTGAGAATAAGGGTTTGCCCAACAAGGCTATAATCGGCATTGTTGTGGTGATCATTGTAATTGTGGTATTATTTGCAATATTAGGACAGAGGCAGAAATTTGAGCCTGTCCTTGAAGGGAAAACGGCCCCTGATTTTATCCTGCCTGATTTGAAAGGCAAAATGGTCAAACTGTCTGACTATAAGGGCAAGGTGGTTTTTGTAAACTTTTGGGCAACATGGTGTAAGCCATGTGAAGAAGAGATGCCGTCTATGCAGCGCATGTATGATATACTTAAAAAACAAAATCAGAACTTTGAACTGCTGGCTGTAAGCATTGACTCAAAAGAGCCTGATGCACTGGAAGCCTTTGCTAAAAAATATGAAATTACATTTCCTGTCCTGCATGATAAAAAGGGCAAGGTGAAAGAGCTATATAAGACAACCGGCGTTCCTGAGACCTTTATAATTGACCAGAATGGCGTTATAGCAGAAAAGGTATGGGGTCCGAGAAACTGGAGCAGACAGGATAGTGTAGTGACAATCATTGAGCTTTTAACAAACGGGCCGTCAGCGCCTGATAAATATAAGCAGAAAAAGGCAGCGTATTGATGCCGGTTTATAGATTGCCTGCCATTTTTTGGGTTTTTTACTTTTTGTTTATATATCCATTGAATATTAACGCTGCCAGTCAGGAGGATTACTGGGCAGATGCAGGCGTGGTCAGGATAGGTGATAAAAAAACTGTAGCGGCCCCTGATTTTACACTGAACGCCCTTGATGGCAAAAAGGTTTCCCTCAAGGATTTT
>CAZVZI010000025.1:9272-11016 GCA_964631455.1 uncultured Thermodesulfobacteriota bacterium
GTGATGGAGATGCCTTCTATGGAGGCTTTGCATAAGAGATTTAAGGATAAAGGGCTTGTTGTAATAGCTGTAAATTCTGAAGAAGGCGATAACAAAGTCAGTAAATTTATTAAAAAGAAAGGTTATACATTTCTTGTTCTCCTCGACAGCGACGGTTCTGTAACCAGCAATTCTTACAGAGCCATCGGCATTCCAACCACATACCTGATTGACAAGCAGGGCATGGTGGTTGGCAAGGCAGAAGGGGCAAGGGACTGGGACTCAAAGGAATCATTTAGACTTATAGAGGAGATACTTAAAAACAGTAAGCAGTAAACAGTAAGCAGTAAAAAAAACTGCTGACAGCTTACCGCTCACTGATAACTGATATATGACGCATGAAGTCTCAATACCCATAGCATTTTTATTCGGTTTCCTTTCCTTTGTATCGCCTTGTGTCCTGCCGCTTGTGCCGTCATATATTTCATTTGTTACAGGCATATCCTTTGAAGAATTGACAGATAGTAACGGCGGCAAAGAGCTCAAGAAGGTCATACTTATAAATTCACTCATGTTTATATTAGGCTTTTCCACTGTCTTTGTAAGCATGGGGGCGTCTGCAACCTTCGCAGGCGAGTTGCTGCGCACCTATCAGGATATAATCAGAAAAGTCGGCGGTGTGGTAATTATTCTGCTTGGCATCCATATCGTAGGGATAATAAATTTCAGGATACTCCAGCAGGATAAAAGGCTGCACTTTTTCAGAGAAAAGCCGGCAGGCATATTGGGCTCGTTTCTTATAGGGGTTGGTTTTGCGGCAGGCTGGACGCCATGTATAGGGCCTATACTGGCCGCTATCCTTATGATGGCAGCGTCATCCGATACCCTCTTGCAGGGGGTATTCCTTCTGATAGTCTACTCCCTAGGACTTGCCATACCATTCTTTCTCACCTCTATCGGCATCACTACATTCCTCAAACACTTCAACAGGCTTAAAAAACATATGCGGGTTGTTTCAATAGCAACCGGAAGTCTCCTGATTATTACCGGCGCCTTGATTTATTTTGATTATTTTGCTATATTTACAGGGTATCTGAACAGTTTATTTTCCTAATAACGAAAGATATAACAACTGAATTATGATTACCGTTGAGATATATTCTCAGAAAGGCTGCTGCCTTTGCAAAAAGGCCAAGGAACTTATAGATAAGGTCGGCTCAGAGGTGCAATTCTGTTTTAAAGAGGTGGATATTGCTGCCAGCGAAGAACTTTTCAGAAAATACAAGGAGGATACACCCCTTATATTCATAAATGGCAAAAAGGCATTTAAATTCAAAATTGATGAGGTTGAATTTAGAAAGAGGTTAAGGATAGAATTAATAAAGAGCAGTATGTCCAAGATGTGGAATAAAAGAGAGCATTTTAGCTAGAAACGACTGTTGTTTGCTCTTCAGATGGTTTCTTCTACAATAGTATGAAATTTTGCCGCATCATCCCTCAACATCTCCCGGATACTTCTTACCATCTAATTAGATATATAAAAATATAACAAAAACATAAAAAAATCTTGACTCATACGAAGGTTTGCTTTACATTAAATATTCTGTTATTGGGGGATCGTCTAACGGCAGGACGCAAGACTCTGACTCTTGCTATCTAGGTTCGAATCCTAGTCCCCCAGCCATAAGGTCCCATCGTCTAGAGGCCTAGGACGGAGCCCTCTCAAGGCTTAAACACGGGTTCGAATCCCGTTGGGACCGCCAAT
>CAZVZI010000026.1:0-10921 GCA_964631455.1 uncultured Thermodesulfobacteriota bacterium
ATCAATCCGTCCGAGCATGTTAATGCCCTCTGGTTTGTTGTGGCAGCGGCCTGCTTCTTTATCATCTCCTACCGCCTTTATGGCGCATTTATAACAGCAAAGGTTTTAACCGTTGACGACAGAAGAATAACACCATGCATGAGGATGGCGGATGGCAAAGATTATCACCCGACCCATAAATGGGTTCTCTTCGGCCACCATTTTGCAGCCATAGCAGGCGCAGGGCCGCTTATCGGGCCTGTGCTTGCGGCGCAGTTCGGCTATCTCCCCGGTTTTTTATGGATACTCATCGGCGCTGCGCTTGGCGGCGCGGTTCACGACACCATCATCCTTGCCGCATCGGTCAGGAGAAACGGCTGCTCTCTGGCGCAGATAGCGAAAAACGAGATCGGGCCGGTTGCCGGAGTAACCGCTGCAATCGCCATTTTGTTCATTATCATCGTTGCGCTGGCAGGGCTCGGGCTTGCTGTTGTAAATGCGCTTACGCACAGCGCATGGGGGACATTCACCATCGCGGCCACCATACCCATAGCGTTTTTTATGGGTATTTACCTGTATAAAATAAGGCACGGTAAGGTTGCGGAGATAAGTGTAATTGGCGTTGTGCTGCTCCTCCTTGCCGTAATCCTTGGCGGATATATCCCTAACTCAGGTCTTGAACAATATTTTAATCTCAGCAAGAATACTCTTGTATTTCTCATGGCGCTTTACGGTTTCGTGGCATCAGCGCTTCCTGTATGGCTTCTCCTCTGTCCGAGGGACTATCTCTCAACATATATGAAGATAGGGACTGTCCTGCTCCTTGCGGCAGGCGTCATCATGCTTGCGCCAGATGTCCAGATGCCTGCGGTGACGAAATTTATTGACGGAGGCGGGCCCATAATCCCGGGAACCGTTTTTCCGTTTATGTTTATCACCATTGCGTGCGGCGCGGTGTCCGGATTCCATTCGCTCATATCCTCCGGCACAACGCCAAAGATGATACAGAGCGAGTCGGAGATAAGGATGATCGGTTTCGGCGCAATGCTTGCAGAAGGCTTTGTTGCCGTCATCGCGGTTATCGCGGCAACTATTCTCATGCCCGGCGACTACTTTGCCATCAATACCAAATTATCATTTGAACAATTAGCGCAACTCGGATTTCCTGTGAGCAAGATTCAGGAATTATCCCAAACCGTTGGCGTGGATGTGGCGGGCAGACCCGGCGGAGCTGTCTCTCTTGCTGTCGGCATGGCCTCAATATTCTCAAGCCTTCCTGGTATGAAAGGGCTTATGCCGTATTGGTATAATTTCGCCCTGATGTTCGAGGCGCTCTTCATACTGACAACTGTTGATACAGGCACAAGGGTTGCCAGGTTTATTCTACAGGAGCTTGGCGGATATGCCTATAAGCCTTTGGCAAAAACCAACTGGGTGCCTGGAACTATATGCACAAGCCTTGTTGTTGTAAGCGCATGGGCATATCTTATCCACTCAGGAAGCATATCCACAATCTGGCCCATGTTCGGCGTGGCCAATCAACTCTTGGCCGCCCTGGCCTTCTGTATCGGCACAACAATTATTATAAAGATGGGAAGACTTAAGTATGCATGGGTGACATTCTTACCAATGCTCTTTATGTTCATCACAACGCTCACCGCAGCATGGAAACTCTTCCGGATATTTTCCGACAAGGCAGGAAAGGCCGCAAACCCGGCGGATGCCTTTACCTTCCAGCTGGATGCAGCCCTTGTTGCAATGATGGCCGCGCTTGCAATAGTCACAGTTGCGGATTCGGTTTACAAATGGTACGGCTACCTCATGGGCAAACGCGAGATTATTACCAGCGAAGTTGTGGAGTGGGCGGAAGATATGGAGGTTAGGTAGATAATATTACTTGCGCAATGCAATATTCACCATCATGAGAAAGGGTCAAAGAAGTTCGGAGTTCGGAATTGGGAGTCATGGGTTTGCAATCCGAAATCTTAATACATGGTTTGCCGTTGTTATTATTTGCCACCTCAATCTCGCTAAACCTTTTCCTCTCGCCAAGGGCTTTAAGAAACGCCTCTTTTGCAGCAAAGCGCGCTGCAAGGTGCTGCTCGGAAAACCGCCTTTTCTCGCAATATATCAATTCTTTTTGCGTGAAGATTCTGTTTTTAAATCTATTCCCCCATCGCTCCACTGCTTTTTTAAATTTGGGGATATGCACAATGTCTATGCCGATGCCGTAAATCATCTCACCAACTCCTTCATCTCCCTTACCGCCCGTTCCATGCCCACGAATACGCTTCTGGCTATTATGCTGAAGCCGATGGCGAATTCCTCAATCTCTCTTATCTCCGCAACTTTTTTCACATTGTAATAATCAAGGCCATGGCCTGCATGGACAGCCATGCCGAGTTTTGATGCAAGCAGGGCTGTGTTATATATCCGTTCCAGCTCTTTATCTCTATCATTATTCCTATCATTTGCCTCACAATATTTGCCTGTATGTATTTCTATGCCGTTGGTATCTATCCTGTGGCTTGCCTTTACCTGCTCCGGTTCCGGATCAACAAACAGATTTACTCTGATGCCGACGTCTTTAAATGTTGCAATAATTTTTTTAAGATGGTCTTTGTGCGCCCGGACATCAAGACCACCCTCTGTTGTAAGCTCCTGTCTCTTTTCAGGGACAAGCGTAACCATATCAGGCTTTAATTCCAGGGCAATCTTCAACATCTCCTGCGTTGCAGCCATTTCAAGATTAAGCTTTGTCTTAACCGTTTTCCTTAAAATGATTGCATCCCTGTCCTGAATATGCCTGCGGTCTTCGCGCAGATGAATGGTGATGCCGTCTGCGCCGCCGAGTTTTGCCATGCTTGCTGCGGTTACCGGGTCCGGCTCTTTGGCGCGCCGCGCCTGTCTTATTGTTGCAACATGATCAACGTTAACTGAAAGTCTTGCCATTACCCAAGCTCCTTTTCTATCGCATCGGCAATATATCTTGCCATCTTTTTTATCTCTTTTTCATCCTTGCCTTCCAGCATAACTCTGGCGAGTAATTCTGTGCCGGAATATCTGACAGATAGTCTTCCATTCCCGTTCAATTTGCTTTCCACCTCTTTTATTCTTTTTGCAACATGCGGAATGGTTGAAAGGTCTTTCTTTTGCTTTACCTTTACATTTACAAGAATTTGCGGAAATGTCCGCATAATGCCGGAAAGCTCGGAGAGTTTTTTGCCTTCCTTAACCATTATTGCTAAAACCTGCAGGGCAGAGATAATTCCGTCGCCTGTTGTCGTATGGTCCATAAATATCAGGTGGCCTGACTGCTCGCCGCCCACATTATATCCGTGCTTCAGCATCTCCTCAGCCACATATCTATCGCCCACATTAGTTCTGATTATTTTACCGCCGGCCTTTTTCACAGCCTCTTCAAGGCCCATGTTACTCATGATGGTTGTAATCAAAGTTTTCTTTTTCAAGACGTTTTGCTTTAACATCCTTGTTGCCAATATTGCCATGAGATAATCTCCATCCAGAATCCTGCCTTTTTCATCTATCAAAATAACCCTGTCTCCATCGCCGTCCAGCGCAATGCCGATATCCGCCTTCTTTTCCCCAACCAATTTAGCGACAACCTCGGGATATAATGAACCGCATTTGTCATTTATATTTTCGCCGTCAGGATTTACACCGATTGGAAAAACCTCTGCGCCAAGTTCATAAAAGACTTCAGGCGCAACCTTGTATGCGGCGCCGTTTGCGCAGTCAACCGCTATCTTCAAACCGTCCAACGTTAATTCCTTTGGAAATGTGTTTTTTGCAAACACAACATATCTGCCTACTGCATCGTCAATCCTGTAAGCCTTTCCAATATCGCTTGCAGTAGGCCTGTGAGAAAGCTCGTTTTTGTCAAATATAAAACTCTCTATCTCCGCCTCAAGTTTATCCGGCAGTTTAAAACCATCCCTTGAAAAAAACTTTATGCCGTTGTCCTGATACGGATTGTGGGACGCTGAAATTACAACGCCTGCATCCGCCCTCATGCTGGAGGTGATAAATGCAATACCCGGAGTGGGAAGAGGCCCGACCAGCATCACATCAACGCCCATAGAACATATGCCGGAGGCCATTGCGGTTTCCAGCATGTACCCGGACAGTCTTGTGTCTTTGCCGATTACAATCTTATGTCTTCGCGGCTCTTTTTTGAATACATACGCAATTGCCCTTCCAAGCTGCATGGCAATTTCAGCAGTCATGGGGTGAACATTGGCAACGCCTCTGACTCCGTCGGTTCCGAATAGTTTTCTCATAGACCCTTTCCTTTCCGTATCTTTGCTACAGAAACCTTTGCCTTTACAATATCAGGTTCTGCCTTCTTTAGCTCCGTATCGGCAAGCTGTATGGCCAGCATACTGGTCTTATCTGCTTTTATCCCGCTTATATCCATTGAATCAGTATATATTTCGTTCATATCTTTTAACTGGCCTGACGTTCCGAATATTGCCGTTGAATCCGGTTCAACAGAAATACCTTTCACCTTAAACCCCGATGCAGGCTCTCCAACTATCTTTACTCTTACAGGAACAAGTTTGCTTGCAACGGTTTCAAGATGAACCAGTATGGACGACGGGTTCACCTTTACTATTTCCACACCTTTTGGAATTTTTATGTCTCTTGGAACAACGATAAGATTGTTAATGCCAGGTTTGGCCATGGACAGGTCAATGGGCGCGGCCAATTGGGCCGGAGAAAGTTTTGTAAGCGCTTTTTTTGAAGCAAGAACCCTCACTTCCGCATCTTTTATAGGCTCGCCGACTATTATCATATCCTTGGGAAGATTCCTGAACTCAAGGGGTATCAAAAAGCCGACCTCTGTCCTTTTTTCGCCTTCAACCAGAATCCACATGGCTATTGCAAATGCAAGGGACATTATCTTTAAGGTCTTATTTTTAAAGAAAAACTCTTTCAAAAAAAACTCTCTCATAAAAACATCCTTTTTTTGCCTTCGGCTTCATTCTACGGATTGGCGCTGCGAAATATATCTTTGAGTTTTTTCAGCAATATTGCCGCATCCATGTTTCTATCTATCTCTCCGTCAACAACCAAAGAAACCTCGCCTGTCTCTTCCGATACAACTATGATTACAGCATCGGTCTCCTCGGTAAGCCCAAACGCCGCCCTGTGCCGTGTTCCTAAAGATTTGCTTATCTCCCGGTCCCACGTCAACGGAAGAAAACAGCCGGCCCTGTTTATCCTTGCCTTTCTGATTATTGTTGCTCCATCATGAACCGGCGATGATGGATTAAATATAGAAAGCAGCATTTCTGAACTCACCTTTGCGTCTATTTCTACTCCCATATCCAAATAATCTCCCAATCCCACATCTTTTTCCAGAACTATCAATGCGCCGATCTTTTTCCCTGACATCTGAAAGGCTGCCTTGGTCAGCTCCTCAAATATTTCTTCCTTTGAGCCTTCGCCTCTGCCAAGGAATGATGTTTTGCCAACCTGCACCAGCACCCGTCTTATATCCCTCTGAAAGACCACTATTACTATTATTACTATCGAGCTGAGAAAATTGCTTAGTATCCAATGCAGCGTAAACAGCTCCATTCTCTGGGATGCGAAATAGACTAAGACTATTACAGCCAATCCCCATAGCATTCTCTCTGCCCTCGTCCCTTTTACAAGAAACATGAGCCTGTAAATGACAAAGGCGACAATCGCGATGTCAATCAGGTCTATCCAACGAAAGCCATAAATAAAATGAGGCATAGAATTCCTTGAGTCAGAGAGTCAGAGTTGTAAATCTTTGACTCTATGACTCTTTGACACTGTTTTTTATTGCATCAACCATATCTGCCGCCATTCTCGCTTCCTTGACATCATGAACCCTGACAATGCCGGCCCCGTTCAATATGCCCGCAGCAATTGCGGCAACACTGCCTTCAAGCCTGTCTTTTGCGTCAAGCCCAAGAATTTTACCGATAAAGGATTTTCTGGATGTCCCAAGGAGTATCGGCCTGCCAATGCTTTTAAATTCAGAAAGCCTTTTTATAATCTTTAAATTGTCTTCAACGTTCTTACCAAAGCCTATGCCTGGGTCAATGGCAATACTTTGTTTTTTAATGCCTGCCTTGACAGCGAAGCTGACCCTCGCTTCCAGATGGTTGAATATATCGGACATAAGGTCGTCATATCTCAGATTCGTCTGCATTGTAGCAGGGGTTCCTCTCATGTGCATGAGTATAACGGCCGCTTTATTTTTTGCGCATACATCTGCCATTGCCGGATCAAACCTCATGGCGCTGATATCATTCACCATTTGAGCCCCTACGTGTATAGCCTGTTTTGCAACCTCTGCCTTGGTTGTATCTATTGATATGACAATATCGCTTTTTTTAGCAACCTCTTTTATTGTCGGTATAACTCTTTTAAGCTCTTGTTCAAGTGAAACGGGTTTAGAGCCAGGCCGTGACGACTCGCCGCCGATATCTATGATGTCAGCGCCGTCTTCCGCCATTTGCAGCGCCTTTTTTACAGCCTCTCTTTTTTTTAGATATTGGCCGCCGTCGTAAAAGGAATCGGGCGTTACATTCAAGATGCCCATAACCAATGTCCGTTTTCCCAAAAGCCACCTGTGCGATTTTGTCTCCAGCGCCACCTCTTTATCAGACAGATTATCAAGCGCATTTTTCATTCTCACGGCAACCTTTTTCAAATCAAACGGCTGCATGTTCAATTTTTTAATGACATTGCATATCTGCTTTTCAGTCCCGGATATAATGGCATCGGTAGTTTTAATGCTGCAATTAATAACGCCCACGGATACCGCCGCATCTCCGCCGACAGAAAGCATCTCCTGTTTTAAGATGTTTGCCTGCGGAGAGGTTAAGCCTTCTATTTTCAGATTGAAATGCAGCAGCTTTGAAGACATGAGATTGATGCCGACAGGGTCAACTCCAATATGCGACATCTCAAGAGACGATTCTTGTTTAGAGATAATATTAAGCGGTCTTGGCAGCTTCAATTGCAGCTCCTGCTGCTGATGAGGTTTCCTTTGGAGGTTCGGTTTCGCCGCTTATTATCCTGTCTATCTCATCGCCGTCCAGCACCTCTTTTTCCAAAAGGGCAGTGGCGAGCCTGTGCAGGGTGTCACTCCTTTGGGTCAGGAGGGTTTTAGCCTTGTTATAACATTCCATCACTATCCCTTTCACTTCCGAGTCTATCTCCATAGCGGTCTGTTCGCTGTAATCCTTATGCGAAGCTATCTCTTTTCCAAGGAATACCATCTCTTCTTTTTTGCCGAAGGTCAGCGGGCCCATTTTTTCGCTCATACCCCACTCGCATACCATCTTCCTTGCCATCTCCGTAGCTCTTTCAATGTCATTGCCTGCGCCGGTTGTCATGTGATGCAGAACCAGCTCTTCCGCCACCCTGCCACCCATCATTATGGCAATCTTTCCCATTATATACTCTCTCGGCCATGTATGTTTTTCATCCAGAGGCAGATACTGGGTAAGGCCAAGGGCGTAGCCTCGCGGAATAATGGTTACTTTGTGAACAGGGTCGGAACCTGGGACAAGCTTCCCGACAAGTGTATGGCCTGCCTCATGATATGCCGTATTCTTTTTTTCCTCCTCGCTTATTATCATGCTTTTCCGTTCCTTGCCCATCAATACCTTGTCCTTTGCCTCATCAAAATCGGTCATTTCAACTTTACTCTTGCCGCGTCTTGCCGCCAGCAGGGCCGCTTCATTGACTAAGTTTGCAAGATCCGCCCCCGACATTCCGGGAGTTCCTCTTGCAACCACTTCAAGATTCACATCCTCCGCCAGAGGCGCCTTTTTGGCATGGACAGTAAGTATCTCATTCCTGCCCTTTAAATCGGGTTTTGGAACGATAACTGTCCTATCAAACCTTCCCGGCCGCATCAACGCGGGGTCCAAAACATCAGGGCGGTTTGTTGCAGCAATCAGGATTACGCCTTCATTGGATTCAAAACCATCCATTTCCACAAGAAGCTGATTCAAGGTCTGCTCCCTTTCGTCATGGCCGCCGCCAAGACCGGCCCCCCTGTGCCTGCCAACAGCGTCTATCTCATCTATAAATATTATGCACGGCGCATTCTTCTTCCCTTGCATAAAAAGGTCTCTTACACGAGATGCGCCGACACCGACAAACATCTCAACAAAATCAGAACCCGATATGCTGAAAAACGGAACGCCTGCCTCTCCGGCTATTGCCTTTGCAAGAAGGGTTTTTCCGGTTCCGGGCGAGCCCATAAGAAGCACGCCCTTTGGTATGCGGCCGCCGAGCTTTGTGAATTTTTTAGGGTCTTTGAGAAAATCAATAATCTCCTCTACCTCTTCCTTAGCCTCCTCAACGCCTGCCACATCTTTAAAAGTCACCTTTTGCTGATTCTCAGTCAAAAGCCTCGCCCTGCTTTTTCCAAAGGCCATCGCCTTGCCGCCGCCTGCCTGCATCTGACGCATAAAGAATACCCAGACGCCTATAAGCAGAAGCATTGGAAACCATGAAATAAGTATGGCCCACCACTGGGACTGATCCATAGGTTTTGCCGATATCTTTACGCCTCTTGACCGCAAGGTTTTAACAAGATCAGGGTCGTTGGGCGCAAAGGTCTTAAACTCTTTTCCGTCTTTAAATTTTCCGGATATGTCATCCCCTTGTATGGTAACCTCTGCAACATTCCCGTTCTCCACAGACTGTATAAAATCGCTGAACACAACCTTATCCTGAGACTGCGGAGTATGGCTGAACATGTTATATAGAAGCACCATGGTGGCTATTATGATAAGCCACATTGCCAGATTTTTATAAATAGATTGTTTCATTATTATCTTGTCCCCCTTGTCCTTAAATCCGCATAGAAATCAGATAGAGATTTGATGCAGTTATAATAACCACTTCCTATCTTTTATCAAAAAGATATATTGTCATAAATCAAAAAACATTACAACAGAAATTTATCATATTCCCTTCTCCACTTCTCTCACTATTTCTTCCACAATATCCTCTTCCTTAACCTTTTTAACGACAGCGCCTTTGATATATAAAAGCCCTACCCCATCGCCTCCTGCTATGCCTATATCCGACTCAATTGCCTCTCCAGGGCCGTTTACCACACATCCCATAACAGCTATGTTGATGGGTTTTGTAATATGCGATAATCTTTTCTCCATCTCGTTAGCAAGCGCTATTATGTCCAGTTTGATTCTGCCGCAGGTTGGACAGGAGATGATATTCACTCCCCTTTCTCTTAATTTCATGGCCTTTAAAATTTCCCAGCCCACCCTGACCTCTTCCACAGGGTCGCCTGTGAGAGAAACTCTCAGGGTGTCGCCGATGCCCTCTGCCAATAAAATACCGAGGCCGATTGCAGATTTTACCGTGCCGGAAAAAATTGTGCCTGCCTCTGTTATGCCGATGTGAAACGGATAATCTGCTTTTTTAGCCAAAAGTCTGTATGCTTCAACGGTCTTCCATACATCCGATGCCTTTAAAGATATTTTTATCTCATAAAAATCCAAATCTTCCAGTATCTTGATGTGTCTCAAGGCGCTTTCCACCATTGCCTCAGGTGTAGGATGGCCGTATTTTTCCAGTATATCCTTTTCCAGAGAACCGGCATTCACGCCTATTCTGATGGGTATCTTCTTTTCATTTGCAGCCTTTACTACCGCCTTAATCCTTTCTTTGTCGCCAATATTGCCGGGATTCAATCTTAACCCATCAATTCCGTTATCAATGGATTTGAGAGCCAATCTATAATCAAAATGAATATCTGCAATGAGCGGGATAGTTGTTGATTTCTTTATTTTTGCAACAGCATCTGCCGCCTCCATATTTGGAACGGCAATGCGCACAATCTCGCATCCTGCCTTTTCCATAATTTTTATCTGATTAGCTGTTGCATTGGCATCGCTTGTGTCGGTATTTGTCATTGACTGGACAGAAATCGGAAAATCGCTCCCAATCTTTGCGCTGCCTACGGCAATCTGTTTTGTCTTTCTGCGTGTCATGATTTATTTAAGGAAGGATGACCTTTGTTGGTGCCCGAGGCCGGACTCGAACCGGCACGGCCTTGCGACCTCAGGATTTTAAGTCCTGTGCGTCTGCCATTCCGCCACTCGGGCAATGCAGTCATGAGTTTGGAGCAATCCGCTTTTGCTGCTATGATACTAAAAAATATATAATTGTAAAGAAAAAACTGGATTTGTGCTTATAGCAGATACGGTTACCCTCTCGGATGGCTCTTTTTATGAATTGATTTAAGTTGCTCTGTTTTTACATGGGTATAAATCTGGGTTGTGGAAATATCGGCATGTCCCAGCATAGTCTGAATAGCCCGCAAGTCTGCGCCTCTTTCCAGCAGGTGCGTTGCAAAGGAATGACGGAGGGTGTGGGGTTTTACCTTGCTTTTTGAAATCCCTGCAAGCAAGGCATGTCTTTTTATAAGCGCCCAGAATGCCTGCCTGGTAAGCCTTTCGCTCCTTGAGGTTACAAAAAGATATTCGCTCTTTCTGTGTTTTAGAAGCATCGGCCTTGATGAGTCAAGATATTTTTTGATGTATGATATTGCGCTTTCGCCGAGAGGCACAATCCTTTCCTTGGAACCTTTGCCATAGGCAGCAATGTATCCTGTTTGCAGGTTTAAATTATTCAATTTTATGGAAACCAGTTCGGAGACACGCATGCCTGTTGCATAGAGCGTTTCAAGCATTGCCTTGTCTCTTAAGCCCAGATTGTTTTCTGCCTTTGGCGCCTCCAGCAGCCTGCCGACCTCATCAATGCTTAATGCCTCCGGAAGTCTTGCCGCAAGTTTTGGCATGTCAATATTTGCGGTGGGCGTGTTGGATATATGGCCGTTCCTCATGAGGAATTTATAAAACATCCTTACGGCAATAAGATTCCTCGTATAAGACCT
>CAZVZI010000027.1:0-10920 GCA_964631455.1 uncultured Thermodesulfobacteriota bacterium
AAAAAAGCGGCTGTAATTATACTGTGTAGACTTGCTGCAAATTCAGATTCAGACAGAAACATTATGACAAACAGCGCCCCTTCTATAACATCCTCAGAGTATCTGGATATCTCTCTCTGGAATGAATTCCAAAATAGTCTCTCCGCTCTGTTGAACATCCCCATAGCTCTACACGATGTCAATGGCTCTCTCTTGTCTCTTCCGGGCAGCGGTGACGCGGTATGCGATATCATAAAAAGACAAACCGAACGGGGGGCTGAACTCTATAGAGATTCGCACAAAAAGGCCATAGAAAAGGCTCTACAGAGGGGAGAGCCCTATATCTATAGATGCTTTACCAACGAACATATCTTTGTTATCCCTGTAAAGCTGGACAACAACCTGTCGGCAGCTATTATCGGAGGCCATGTATATCTGTCCAATGATGATTTTAAGGAATTTATAAAAAGGGCGTCTGACTTTGGCATACAGGGGGAAATAATCCATGAGTTGGAGAAAAAAGTTAAAATTGTTCAACCCCATGACTTCTTTACAAAACCGAATATCGTAAGGACACTGGTTGTTCCTCTTTTAAGGTCTCTTTATCGGAGCGGTTATTATGAAAAAAGATTCTATCAGATACAGAGCGTGCTGGAAGCTTCATCGCCCGCTTTTTTGCCGGACAGGCAGGAAGAAGATATATACCGGCGTATATTCAATGCGCTGGCGGTCCTCTTTGATGTGGATACCGCATGCGTGCTGGAAAGATACGATACGCAGTCTTATCGCGCTGTTGCGGCCTTTGGGCGCAGGAAAGACCTGATATCGGCATGGACCGCCTCAGATTCCCTCGACATTATCAAAAGGATTATAACCGATAGAACACCGGAGGGCTGCGACAGCATTTCCGATATGCAAAAAATCGGATTGCCGGAAGGGATAACATCTATCCACATCTTTCCTATGGCCATAGGAGATAATGTCTTTGGCCTGCTGTGCGTATTTAATACCAAGATACCGCGGGATACCGTAAAACTACTTTCCATGCTGGCAAACCAAATTTCCTTTGTAATAGAAAGCATGAAGGCCGAAGAACGTCTCAAGAAAAAATTTGATGGTTTTGATGTGCTGGAGGAGATGTATAAAGCCATCGCACCCATGCTGAATCAGGAAGAGTTGTACAACACTATCTTATATAAATCTACGGAATTGGTCGGCGCAGAACAGGGCTCTCTTATGGTATTGAGCGGTGAAAATACGTTGGATGTTAAGGCGGCAAAGGGAATAGATAAAAGCATACTCGAAAATATAAAAGTAAAGCCAGGAGAAGGAATCTCCGGCACGGTAATAGAGAAGGGCGAGCCTATCATGGTTAAAGATATAGAATCCGATACTACATTATTTGTCAGGAAAAACAGGCCGAGGTATAGGACCAAATCCTTTATCAGCATACCCTTAAAGATAGGCTCGCGCACCATCGGCGTCCTCAACATATCAGACAAAATAACCGGCGAGGTCTTTTCAAAAGAGGACCTGCATCTTTTACTCTCCTTTGCCTACTATGCCTCCGTAGCGCTGGAGCGGGGAACATATTACAAAATGACAGAGGAGCTTAAAAAGCTTTCCATAACCGACACGTTGACCGGACTCTTTAACCGGAGATATTTCCAGGAAAGGCTTTTTGAAGAGGCGGAACGTTCCAGACGCCATAACGAGCCGTTTACCCTCTTCGTGATGGATGTAGACAACTTCAAGTCATTCAATGACACATACGGTCATCTCGCCGGCGATGAGGCGCTCAAGAAGGTCGCCCATGCCATTATCGACGGGATAAGGGCTATTGATGTGGCTACACGATTTGGCGGCGAAGAATTCAGCATAATCCTTCCCTACACCACCAAGGCGAACTCCTATGCCATTGCGGAGAGGATACGCAGGAATGTGCATGACATAAGATTTTTTAGCAAGGACATTCCGCCTGACTATGCCTTGTCCATCAGCATAGGCGTAGCAGAATTTCCATCGGATGCCGATACCATAGAAAACATCGTGGGTATGGCGGATAAGGCAATGTATCTGGCCAAGGCCAGGGGGAAAAACAGGATAGTTAGTTATGGACAATAAGGCCATATCAAATACCCGTGATGATAATGAGTTCTTTGGCAGGACCGGCGAACTGGAAGACATCTGCCGTTATGCAACTTCCCATCTCAAGCCTACCTACGGCATTTGTTTGACGGGAAACAGATGGATCGGCAAGACAGAACTCTTAAAACGGGTCTATCTCAAGCTTTACACGGATCAGGACAGGGTAGTACCTGTTTATTATAGATTCCTGTCCGGCTCCAGTGTGGAAGATTTTGCCGGCGATTATCTCAGGGGTTTCATACAAAACTATATCGCTTTCATAAAAAGGAGACCTGAACTTGCGATAGAGGATGTCCCTGCAAATCAATTGGAGCGCCTCCTAAAAGATATGGAATTGACGCATCTATCCAGATTCCTTGCCCTGCATCGGGAAGCTAAAAAGTCCGGCGACAGCGCTCTGTTGCTCAGGAATGCTCTAAGCGCGCCCCATCGGACAGCCGTCCATGCCAATACCCCTATCTTACTAATGCTGGATGATTTTGATTGTGCGGAGAAAATGCGCATATCCGAAGGAGGAACGGGAATCTTGCGGGAGTGCCTGAAAACCCTTGCATCAGGCTCGCTCCCCTATGCGGTAACAAGCCGCACCAGAGGCTTGTTTGAAGGAGAAAACATATCTCCCGGCTCAATCAAGGCGATGGAATTGACCGGTTTAGACATAGAGGCCTCTCTCGGATTGATGCAGGAGTTGAGCGAGCGCTATGGTGTAGACTACGATAGCGAAATACTTGCCATAGCGGCAAGACAGCTCGAGGGAAATCCTGCTTATATGAAAAGCATTATAGCGTCTGCCAAGAGACATGGAAAAAATCTGGAGACCATCAGGAATTTCATAGATATATACACCTCAGAATTGATAGACGGCGGTATAGGTTTTTCTCTCAATGCCGCCATCGCCATAAAGAGTTTAAATGCCCTGCGGGTTTTGCGCGCCTGCATCAACGTTAAGAACGCTATTCCGGAGGAAGGTATAATAGAGGAGACGGCATTAGACTGCGATGAGGTGAGAAAGTTGATTTCCGGGCTGGACAGGCTTTATCTCCTCGATGCACGCAGCGGCCTGATAAAATGGGCCGGCGACGGGGTAATGGAAGATTATATTAAGTATCTGTACGAGACCGAGGTTAACGGAAGGCCGAAGGACGAGGTCAAAACAAGAATTGCGAAGGAGAGGTTAAAGGAGGGGTTTTCTGTACAGGGAGAAAAGGTGAGCGGGGAAATGAACATGGAGGTTCGCTCTCTGTTAAAAATGTTCAACGGTCAAACGGTTCCAAAGATTCTCTTTCGCAACCATGATTTTCTGGCCAGATACAGCGGCAGGACATATGGGAAAGAGGATGAGATTACAGAAGATGAGAAGATTATCCTGCCGCAGATAGTGGGTTGTTTTAACAATGCGCAGCAGGAGCGTGGAGAAGAAGGAAAGGGGCTCTCAACAATCGTCAGCTATGGTTTTGACAACGGGACTTATGATGATGAACACGAAGTTATCTGGATTGCAGGGGTGAAGGAGTCGCCGGCATCTGTCGTACACACGGACGAGGCTGAAAGTTTTATAAGGCAGTGCGCTCTTATTGTGAATAATACTAAGGCCTCTGCTGTGAGAAGATGCATGATAGGCAAAGGGGGGTTTACCGGAGAGGCGCTTAAGAGATTAACCGCAGAGGGTGTTTATACTATGGACGCAGCGCAGCTCCGTATCTTGAAAAAACTCATTGAAGGAAGAGATGTTGCCGATAATTTCACCGTAAAAGAATTAGCCTCTCTTAAAGAGTTCGAGGTGGTTTTGCCTATGTCGTCAAAGGCAGAGCTTGTTGCTGCCGGGGCTGTGGGTGAGATAGGAACAGCCATAGGGCTTGATAGCGATACGATTACTCAGATAAAAACAGCCCTGGTGGAAGCGTGCATAAATGCCTTTGAGCATAGCAGGGTTAAAAGCGGCAAGGTATATTGCAGGTTTATTGCCGGCAAAGATAGGCTCATATTGAATATTCAGAATGAGGGCAGGAATTTTGAACCGGTTTTACAGCCTGCAACCGGCGATACCCTCCAATTCGCAAGGTCCCCTAAAAGGGGGCGGGGGATTGAATTGATGCGGCAACTCATGGACGAGGTCAGATTTGAAAAAATACGGGGAGGAACCAGGCTGGTGATGGTTAAATACATAAAAAGAAATGGAGAAACTGCGCATGGTTAACGGATTTAAAAATTTCAAAGAAGTGAATGGCTGTGTGGTAATCTATACCGATAATTATTTAAATGATATTGAGGGCGAAAAACTGGAGGACGCATGCGATGCGTTCCTCAAAAGAGGAGAAAATAAGATCGTTATAGACTTCACTTGGACAGAGTTGGTTAACTCCATCGGCATATCCATTCTGGTGGGCATCATGGAAAAGTTCAAAGATAACCGAGGGGTTTTATTCTTTTCCGGACTGAAAAAGGTAAATTATGACATATTTAATGTGCTCGGACTTGCGAAACATGTTTCTATATTTCAAACAGAAGAAGAGGCGATAAAAAACATGACGGCGGATTCACTATAGACGTATCATATCGGTAATATAAACATTACGAGAGGAGGCGTTATGCAGGACAACGACTTAAGACTGGAGAAATTGCTTTTCAATCTGGATGCCTTAGCCGAACTCGGTGAGGCATTAACATCTCCTAAAGATTTTCATAGGATTGTAAGATCGTCCCTATATATGATTATGGGAAGTTTTTCAGCATCAAAGGGCGCAATATTCCAGTTTAGCCGCAAAGAAAAGACCATTCATGCTATAGCCTCCAAAGGCATTGGCAATATAAACAACCTTGCCATACATTTAAGCGATGAAGATATAGGAAAGCTGACCGGCGTAAAAACTGCGCTCGACATGAAGATTAATGAACATGCGGCGTCAGCCGCCGGCAAATGGACGGCGGAACTAAAAAAGATAAATGCCCGGTTGGCAATACCTCTTGTAATGAGCGAAGATTTTCTCGGTCTTATAGCCGTCGGAGAAAAGTTTACCGGGGAAGATTATACCAAAGATGACATGAGGCTCCTCTCTGTTATGGCCCATCACATTGCAGTCAGCCTGCACAGCCAGTCTCTCTTACAAAAGCTCATGCACAAGTATGATGAGAATAGGAAACTCTATGAAAATCTCACACGCATCTATTACGATACAATCCATGCCTTTGCCACGGCAATCGACGCTAAGGACTCCTATACGAAAGGACACTCTCACAGAGTTTCCGCCTACTGCGCTGCCATTGCAAAAGAGATGGGGTGGCCGTCTGATGAAATAGAGGGTATACGAGTAGCCGGGCTTCTCCATGACATAGGTAAAATAGCCATAGATAAATCTATCATAAATAAGGACAATCCCCTGACGAAGAATGAGTATGCTGAACTCAACTCGCACCCTGTTATAGGTTACGAGATACTTTCAAAGGTAAAGTTTCCATGGGTCGGCATGGCAAAAATGGCCCGTCATCACCATGAAAGGGTTGATGGGACAGGCTATCCGGACAGCATGAAAGGCAGTGAAATTGCCTTCGGAGCCAAAATCATGTCAGTGGCAGATTCCTTTGACGCCATGACTACCGACAGGCCTTATAGGCCGGCGCTTACGATACATAAGGCATTAACAGAGCTGCGGGATAACTGCGACAGGCAGTTCGACCGGGATGTGGTAACGTCTTTGTTTTCTATACTACGAAAAGAGGTGGACGGGGAGGAGAAGCCACTAATCATGCCTTTTTTATCCGCACACTTTGCCAATGAGTTAAAAAACGAGACGTTAAAGGGTTCTCTCATATAGTCGGAAAACAGGAGGCACGTCTGAATAATGCTGCAATTGTATTATGAAACATTCACTCGGAGCAAACTTCTATCCCTACGGTTAAAAGCCTGCAAGGAGTATTGTTGGGCAAACGATTGAGAATAGTTTTCATGGGCACGCCTGAATTTGCGGTTCCGTGTTTAAAGGCATTGATTGAATCAGGTGAAGATATTGTCGCAGTGGTAACCCAGCCTGATAAACCCAAGGGAAGAGGAAAGCATTTAACATCCCCGCCTGTAAAGGAGCTTGCCCTTAAATGCGATATCCCTGTGCTTCAACCTGAAAAGATCAAGGACGAGCCGTTTATAAATGCGCTTAAGAATCTTTGTCCGGATGTTATAGCGGTTGTCGCATATGGAAAAATTTTGCCAAAGGCTGTTCTCGATATGCCGCCCTTAGGATGCATAAATGTCCATGCATCTCTTTTGCCGAAATACCGCGGCGCAGCTCCGATAAACTGGGCAATAATCAACGGCGAAAAAGAGACCGGCATAACCACAATGCTCATGGATGAGGGCATGGATACAGGCGATATGCTGTTTATTGAACGGCTTGAAATAAAAGATGATGATACGGCGGCCAGTTTGCAAGACCGGTTAAAATATATCGGAGCGGGTTTACTTATAAAAACCATCAAAGGCATTGAATCGGGGGCAGTAAAACCAATAAAGCAAGACAATTCGCAGGCAACCTATGCGCCGATGCTCAAAAAAGAAGACGGCCGCATAGACTGGACGCTGAAGGCGGAGGAGATTAAAAATCTTATACAAGGTTTGAATCCTTGGCCTGGCGCGTATACCAGATGGGAAGGCAGGCAGATAAAAATATTCAAGGCAGGAGTAGAAACAAGCGGCAAAGGGCATCCACCTCATCCGCCTGATGCGGAGGAGGCAAGGGGCAAGGAAGAACCGGGAACCGTAATGAATATATCAACCAATGGGATTTGCGTGGTAGCGGGTAAAGACGCATTGTTCATCACAGAATTACAGCCTGAAAATAAAAACAGGATGAGTGCATCGGAATTTATAAAGGGGTATAAGATTGTCAAAGGGCAAATCTTTGATTGAACGAGAAGCACAGTGGAACGGCAGTTACGAGAGCGTCCCGTACAGGCCTGCCAAAGGGGTTTTTATCGGGCTTCTGGGCTTTTGCGCATTTATTATCCTGTTTGCAGGTTTTTTCTTCTGGTATATTCAGTCAGTAGGTCTGGTTAATATTCACCCTGCGCTCCCGATTATTCTTGGCATTGGGCTTGTTGCAATAATCCTCATACTTGTAGCAGGCGCAGCAGGCATAAGCCTTGCTATTATAACAGGAAGCGAAAAAGGAAGGGATATATTCCATTCGTATAAGTTCAGGGGCATCCTGATAAAATTTTTCCTGCCTTTAATGATAATGATAGGCGGCATTTTAAGGATACCAAAGATAAAGATAGAGCAGTCGTTCATAGAGATAAATAACCAGCTTGTCAAGGGAATGGGGAAGAGGTTTAAGCCGGAGAGGATACTTATCCTAATGCCTCACTGCATCCAATACATTGACTGCAAAATAAAGGTGACACAGAATGTAAAAAACTGTGTCGGGTGCGGCAAGTGCGAAATATCAGAGCTGCTTGGGCTTTCTGAAGAATTTGGCATAGACCTCTTTGTGTCAACCGGCGGAACCATAGCCAGGAGAAAGGTTTATGAAAAAAGGCCCAATGCCATCGTGGCAGTGGCGTGCGAACGGGATTTGACATCAGGGATTCAGGACGCCTACCCGCTGCCTGTGCTTGCTGTTGTAAATAAAAGGCCCCAGGGCTATTGCATGGGCACAGGCGTTGAGATAGCTGATGTCAGAGACGCAGTAAGAGGGCTTTTGGGATAGGTATGGATTTTTAATCTTGGGTATGCTAATCTCAAATCTCAAATTTGAAATTGCATTTATGGAGGGATAATAAAGTGAAAAAGGTTCTTTTGGTGGACGATGTTAAACTTTTTCTTGAATTGGAGAAGACCCTTCTCGCAAACAGAAGCAACCTCCAGCTATTTACAGCCACATCAGGCCAGGAGGCCATAGACATACATAAAAGGGAGAAGGTTGACCTTATCCTCTGTGATTTATATATGCCGGGGATGAACGGCAACGAGGTATGCAAGATTATAAGGAGCAATGACAACCTTAAGAATGTGTCTATTATAATAGTTACGACAAGCGCCAAGGACGTTGATATGTGTCTTGAGGCCGGGGCAAATGATGTTGTGCTCAAGCCCATAAACCCCGCGGAGCTTTTAAAAAAGGTTGGGAAATATATCGATGTGCCTGTCAGGCGCGATGTTCGTATTATTGCAAGGATAGGGGTGGAGGGCGCAAGAGGGATGCCGCCGGAATCCTTTCTCGGCAATACAATAAATATCAGTGTGAGCGGCGTTCTAATAGAAACAGGCCATATCCTTTCTATAGGGGAAACCGTATCCTGTTCATTCTTTGTGCCGGGCAATTCTACGCCGATCACTGCTGCGGGCGAGGTGGTAAGAAAGACAGACGGCATGGATTCCGGGATGAATTATTACGGCATTAGATTTATGGATATAAAGGGAGAGGATAAATTGGCAATTGACAGCTATGTAAAGAGGCATCCTGAGGCCGCTGCTTGAGGCCGGATTATAACCCCCACACCAAAATCTTTGGTGTGGGGGTTTATTGAGGTTTTGAAATGAAAAAAGCGCTGCTTGTTGATGATGTAAAACTATTTATAGCAATGGAGAAGTCTCTTTTAAACAGGCAAAATCTCCAGATATTTACAGCCAATTCCGGCCCTGAGGCTATAATAATACATAAAAAAGAGCAGGTTGATTTAATACTCCTTGACCTGAATATGCCCGGCATGAATGGGGATGAGGTGTGCAGAATCATAAGGAGCAACGATAGTCTTAAGGCTGTGTCAATAATCATGGTTGCCACAAGCTCAAACAAGGAAGATATTGAGATGTGCATGAATGCCGGCGCAAATGATTACATAACAAAACCTATAAACGCAGTTGAGTTCTTAAACAAAGTCGGCGAGTATCTGGATATACAGCACAGGCAGAACCTTCGGGTTCTCTCAAGAATAGAAATTAAGGCTCAAAAGGGGAATAGAGAATTTCTATCGTATGCTGTGAATATTTCAATCAGCGGCATGCTTCTGGAATCAGCTGACAATATAAACATAGGCGATATGATTAAGACCTCGCTGTTTCTTCCCGGCAGTTTCCATGCAATAAATGTGGAAGGCACGGTTGTAAGAAAGGTTGAAAATGGCGCCGACGAAATGCCCCATTATGGCGTTAAATTTCTTAATATAACAGAAAAAGACAGGGGAATTATTGAAAAGTATGTAGAAAGCCATACGGGTAAAGACAATAATGTGTGATTTTAAAAAAGGTCGCTGTTTTTCAGCGGCCTTTTTGCTGCAATCATAGTCCTGAATTTTAGTACCTCGGCCCGCCTGCCATCGCCTCCAGCCTCTTTATCCTCTCCTCAATAGGAGGATGCGTGCTGAAAAGCCTCAAAAGGCTTCCGCCGCTTAATGGACTTACAATAAACATATGCGCTGTCGCCTCGTTTGGAACAGCCATCGGGATTCTCTTGTTGCCGTATTCAAGCTTTCTCAATGCGTTCGCAAGTGAAAGCGGATTACCGGTTATCTTTGCCCCACCTTTATCCGCGCCGTACTCCCTTGAGCGGGATATTGCCATTTGGATAATCATTGCTGCCAGAGGCGCAACAATCATCATGACAATAAGCGCTATCGGGTTTCCGCCCCGTTCATCATCCCGTGAACCGCCGAACATGGCTGCCCATTGCGCCATGTGCGCAAGATAGCTTATAGCGCCGGCAATTGTTGCGGATATGGTAGATATGAGAATATCCCTGTTCTGTATATGGGCAAGCTCGTGAGCCATTACGCCGCTGAGCTCTTCCCTTGAAAGGAGCCTCATAATTCCTCTGGTTGCCGCAACTGCTGCGTGGCTCGGATTCCTGCCGGTCGCAAAGGCATTGGGCGTGTCATTCTCCATGATATACACCTTGGGCATGGGAAGACCTGCCTTCATTGCCAAATCGCGGGTTACGGCATATAATTCAGGGGCATCCGCTTCTGCAACTTGTTTTGCTCCATACATCATGAGCACTATCTTGTCGCTGAACCAGTAGGCGCCAAAATTCATAATGCCTGCAAATACAAGGGCCGTCGTTGCTCCGCCCCTGCCGCCGAGCGCATCACCTGCAAATACGAGTATGGCAGTAAGCGCCGCAAGAAGTATTGTGGTTTTTAAAAAATTCATCTAAATACACCTCCGTTATAATCTTTCAATATAAAATATATGGCATTGAAGCCTTCAAGTCAAGAAAATCTATAATCCATTATCGCTTTCCTCTTGTCTCTTATCGTGCGTCTTTGATAATATGGCGTTATGGATATACTGACACACCTCAACCCCCAACAAGCCGATGCCGTAAAGAAGACCGACGGCCCGATTCTCATCCTTGCAGGCGCGGGTAGCGGAAAGACAAGGGTTCTCACCTACAGGATGGCCTACCTGATAACAGAGAAAGGCATCGCTCCTTACAATATCCTCTCAGTTACATTTACAAACAAGGCCGCCGGAGAGATGAAGGAGAGGCTTGAAAATATTTTTGGACCAAAGGCAAAGGATTTATGGCTCGGCACATTTCACTCAACGGGGCTGCGTATATTAAGAAAAGACGGCCATTGCATCGGCATTGACCCGAATTTTATTGTGTATGACGATGATGACCAGCTTGCCCTCGTAAAACTCTGCATGTCTGAACTTAATATCAATGAAAAGTCATTCAGCCCGCGGGCGATTTTATCTCACATCAATCAGGCAAAGAATGAGGTGCTTTCCGTTAATGACTATACAATGGAGGCTAAAGATTTTTTTAGAGAGAGGGTTGTCCGTGTGTATAAACTCTA
>CAZVZI010000028.1:0-10857 GCA_964631455.1 uncultured Thermodesulfobacteriota bacterium
AAATCCTGAACACAATTGCAAAACATCCTTTCGTAGTTTCGCAAAGCATTTCCTTTGAAGAACGTCCTCCGGATACTGCATTCATAACAGGTTCAATCACCTTTACTAACGGCTCAAAACTTCATTTCAAAGGATGATAAGGTTTCATCATGACCAAACAAGAGGCTAAAAAAATTATAACCGATGCTGCCGCATCAGGCAGAAAATCCCTTTTAGAGCCTGAGGCAAAGGAGATACTTAAGGCATGGGAGATACCTGTGCCGCAGTATTTTGTTGTAAAGGATAAGAGCCTTGCCGTAGGCGCTGCGAATAACAGCGGCTATCCTGTTGTGCTTAAAGTCGTATCAGGAGATATTCTGCACAAGACAGAGGCAGGCGGGGTGAGGGTAGGGCTTAAAAATGAACAGGAGGTTGAAGATGCATTTAATGAGATGATGTTTGATATATCAGACCATTATCCATCTGCAAAGATTCAAGGTTTTTTGATAGAGCGCATGGCGGACAAAGGGACGGAGGTAATCGTAGGCGGCATACGGGATGCGCAGTTCGGCGCGGCAGTTATGTTCGGAATCGGCGGGATTACAGTGGAGCTTTTGAAGGATGTCTCTTTCAGGCTTGCGCCTGTGACAAAAGAAGAGTGTCTTGAAATGATAAAAGAGATAAAGGCATATCCTTTGCTTTCAGGGTACAGAGGCAGTGAGCCGGCTGATATCGACGCAATTGCAGATGTGATTATAAAAATAGGCAATATTATGAGCGAGACGGATGATATTAAGGAGATGGAGATAAATCCGCTTATCGTGTATCCCAAAGGCACAATGGCAGTGGATGCGAGGATGGTATTGGCATGAATACAACCCACGGCGGAAATATATGGAAGATTGCAAAGGAAAACGGTTTAAGGCCGGATGATATTCTTGATTTCAGCGCCAGCATAAATCCGCTTGGGCTTTCACCGAGGGCAGAGAAGGCGATTAAAGACGCCATCTCACTTTTAGGACATTACCCTGAACCCGGAGCAGAGGCAATAATACATGGATTGGCCTCCTTTCATAATCTGCCCGAGGAGAATATACTTGCGGGAAACGGCTCATCACAATTTATATATCTAATCTCTCAGATTTTCCAGCCCAAGAGGGCTCTCTTGATAGAGCCGTGTTTCAGCGAGTACAGAAACTCCCTTGCAAATGGCTGCGCAATAGATTCATTCATCTGCAAGGAAGACAACGACTTTCTTCCCGATATAGACAAACTTTTTGCTGTTCTTAAAAACGGCTATGACATTGTCTATATCGGAAACCCTGCAAACCCAACAGGCGCCCTCATTCTTAAAAAGACAATCCTTGATATTGCCGCAGAATGTAAAAAATATAAAACACTCCTCATTGTTGATGAGGCTTTTATAGACTTTATTGAAGAGGATTCAGTGAAAAAAGAGGCTGTCTTATTTGACAATCTTATTGTCCTCAGGTCAATGACAAAGTTTTTTGCCATGCCGGGGTTGCGGTTAGGTTATGTCATTGCGCACGAAAATATCATAAAACAGTTTGAACATTGCGCGCCGCCGTGGTCTGTGAATACCCTTGCCATTGCCGCAGGCATAGAGAGCCTCAGGGATACGGAGTACATTCAAAAGACGAGAGAGTGGATGGCTTCCGCAATGCCGTTTCTTACACAAGGTTTGTGCGCCATGCCTTATTTCAAAACCTATCCAAGCAAGGTCAATTATCTGCTGGTAAAGATACTTTCCCCTGCTATACTTGCAAGAGACATCCAAAAGCAGTTATTGAAAGACGATTTGCTTATACGGGACTGCGGCGATTTTACAGGGCTTGGCAAAAGTTTTTTCAGAATTGCCGTGAGGAAGGGGGAAGAAAACAAGCTTTTGCTATATAGTCTTGATAAAATATTTGTTTCCCAAAGATGGCAGCTCTAAGGTTCAATGAAAAAGCGAGGAGGCGATATGGGAAGGTATTTTATATATGCGGTTTTAGCGGTAATCCTTTTTGCGCAAGTTTCAAATGCCGATGAGCTTTCGGACCTAAAGAAAAGAGTAGACCGGCAGCAGCGGGAAATAAACGAGCTTCGCCAGGGTCTTGAGGGGCTGCAACAGGGCGGTGAACCAATAACCATGAAGCCGATATTCGGAGCCACCATGAGCGCATTCGGGGATGTAGATTTTTCAACGCACAGCAGGGAAAGGTCAAATAATAGTTTCTATTTTGGAAATCTGGTTCTTTACTCAGCCGGAAATTTCAGCGACAGACTTACCTTCCTGGCAGAGATTGTAGTGGCAAACAGGCCGCATGGATTTGAAATTGACATGGAAAGGCTCCTAGCAGGCTATACATACAGCGACCTTCTTACCATAAGGGCAGGCAAGCATAACAACGCCCTGGGTTATTGGAATAGAACCTATCACCACGGGAAACAGTTCTTCCTGACTGTTGACAGGCCTTTTTTTCTGGAGTTTGAGGATAATGGAGGGGTAATACCGACTCGTATAACCGGTCTGGAGTTTGAAGGGCGGTGGGGCTATCCCTTTGCTCGATTTACCTATGTGTTTGAAGTGGGCAACGGTCCGCGCATCAACCATGCCGCACAAGAACTGGCGGCCAATGACGCGTCTGACGACAATAACAATAAACAGATAATCCTGCGTCTTTCCGCAACCCCGCAGTCCTATCCGAACCTGAATCTTGGAATCTTCGGGACTCGCTTTGCTGTGGATACCGCTTCAAGACCGGACATGGTGGAAAGGATATACGGTGTGGATATCGCATACAATCATCGCGGTCTGGAACTTGTGGCAGAATACTTTCTATTGGATAACATAGATGCCACAAGCAGCGCATTCTACATCCAGCTTGGCTACAGCCCTGGAAAGGATGTTACGCCGTACTTGAGGCTTGAAAGTTTGGACAAGAATGGCAATGACCCCTATCTCAGCGATTTAGAAAACGGCTTTGACAGGCGGCAGTTCATTGCAGGCGTCAGATACGATATAGATATAGTAAGAAGCAGCATCAAGGCCCAGTACCGCTATGATGACACCATTGGAAGCGGCAGCGACCATCATGTATTTGAGTTACAGTGGACATTCAGTCTTTAGGGGCGAACCGGTAATCATATGAAAAAACACATCCTTACAATCATGTTCCTGCTCTTTGCTGCGAACCTATCTGCGGAAGAGATTGTTGTTATTGTCAATGAAGCAGGGCCTTTGACGCAGGCCTCAGAGGCGGAGGTGCGGGAGATATATCTGGGCAATATAAAATTCGCTGGAGGCACGGCAATTACCCCCCTGCATTACAGGGAAGGCCCTGTCAAGGACGCGTTCCTTTCCTCTGCGGTAAAAATGAATTCAAAGGAGTACCGGCTCTACTGGACAAAGAAGGTCTTTCAGGAAGGAGGCTCTGTGCCTATTGTGCGGAATAGTTTACGGCTTATCGTGACGTTTGTCAGTGAAAACCGGGGCGCCATCGGGTATGCGGTAAAGTCAGAATTGACGGGTGTGGAAGGGATAAAGGTAGTGGCAACTATTCAAAAGCCGTAAATCCGTGAAGATAACTATAAATAGAAAAATAACGGGGTTCTTTGCGATAGGGGTAGTCATTTTTGCCCTTTTCGCAGGAAGCACATTTTTTATTATAAAATCCCATCAAGAGGCCCTGCATCGGTCAAGTATTATATCCAGAAAGGTTAACCTTACCGGGGCGCTGCAATTGAAGGTTAATAAATTTCTCCTTCCTGTCAATCGTTATCTTATTGCCGATGACATTAATGAAAGAGATAACTTTGACGGCATCCTTGGCGAGACATCAAAGATTTTTGCCGAGATTAGGATATACAGGGGGGATAAAAGGTGGAATGAAGTAGCGGAAAGGGTGGAAAGGGATGTTATAAATTTTGGAGAAAAGGCGGTTGATATACTCTATATAGACAAGCCGGTGGGAAATAAGGATGCTCAAAAACTTATGGATGGATTAACCCTATTGAGCGAGATGCTGCTAAAAGAGGTGGATGAGTTTCACGCTATCACAGAGGAAGAGATGAAAAAGATGGAAGATGATGAAGCCAGGGCCGCCAGAAGGAGCAATCTCTACACAGTAATCGGTTTGAGCGCATTGGCGCTTTCTGCGCTGCTGCTCTATTATTATCTGAAAAAGTATGTGGCCGCGCCTATCCGTCAATTGCATGAAGGGGCAGGCATTATTGCAAAGGGGGGCCTTACGCACCGGCTGCATATCAATACCGGAGATGAGTTGGAAGACCTTGCGTCCGCATTTAACAATATGGCATCTTCCCTTGAGGATGCGAGAAAGGAGCTTGACAGGAGGATTTTTGAGCTTTTTACGCTCTATAATATAAGCAAGGTGTTATCCACTACCTTTGAGACAGAAGAATTGTTGAAAGAGATCGTTAAAAAGATAAGCTCAAATCTTGGCATAGAAGATGTCGTGGTTATGTTGCTGGACGATAAGACCCAGGAGCTTTATACTGCATCAGGCGCGGGCTGTTTATCCGATGAAACCTGCAAATACGCGGCTGCCACGCGATACAAGGTCGGCGCTGGAATTTACGGCTGGGCGGCCATGTCAGGCGATGCAAGGCTTATAAAAAATATCAACGAGGAGAAGGATGTTCTTCCTGAAGAGATATTTACTCCTGATATACAGAGCATCATTATTATTCCCTTTAGAGCGCGGGGGAAGGTTCTGGGGCTTTTATGCGCATATAAAAACAGGCCTTATATTTTTGGCAGGGAGGATCTGGAGCTCCTAAAGGCGGTTTCAGAGCATGTCGCCATCGCCCTTGAGAATGCGCGGCTCTACATGGAGACAAAAATGATGGCCATTACCGACGGTCTGACCGGCCTCTACAATCACCAGTATTTTATAGGACGGTTTAAAGAAGAGGTAAAAAGGGCGGAGCGGTACGACCGCCCTCTCTCCGTTATTATCATGGATATAGATTATTTCAAACAGTATAACGATACGCACGGACATCAGGCCGGTGATGAAATTTTGAGGCAGTTTGCGGAGTTGATGACAAAGACATTGCGAAATTCCGATATCGCGGCGCGTTACGGAGGAGAGGAATTTGTTATAATATCCTCCGAAACAAGCAAAGAGCAGGCAATGCAGCTGGCTGAGAGGATGAGAAAGATTATAGAGGATTATCCGTTTCCCAAGGAAGAGACCCAGCCAAACGGCAATCTTACGGTAAGCATAGGAGTTGCCACGTTTAAGGTTGACGCGGATAATGCCGACGAACTTGTTAAAAAGGCGGACAGCGCTCTCTATAGGGCAAAGGAGAGCGGAAGGAACAGAGTTATTTCTGCATAGCATAGATTCAAATACGGAGGTGTGAGTATGAGGGAAAGAGAAAGGGATATCCGTAGAAGGCGGCAGAGAAGGGAAAAGAGGCTTAAGGCGCGGATACGGGAGCTTACGGCTCAGGCAAGCTCAAACCCTCAGAAAAAGCCCGCAGTGCTTATAGAAGAAGTAAAAGTGGAAAAAAAGATTATCCACAGAAAGCCGGCTGCAAAGGCTTCAAAAAAGGGTGGAGAATAGGTGAAAAGATATTCGGCATTGCTTTTCTCATGCTTCCTGTTTTTCTTTTGCATTGCGGACACCGGCGCTGTTCCATTCGGCGCCGGCAACGGCATAGGCTCATACATTGTTTCCACCGTTGCAGGCAGCGGCATAAAGGGTTATCTTGACGGCGCAAGGGAAAAGGCGCAGTTCAACTGGCCGACCGGCGTGGCGGTTGAGGATAAAGGCAATATCTATGTCGCAGATTTCGCAAACAACCTCATAAGGAAGATTGACGGCAAGGGAGAGGTTTCAACATTTGCAGGGAGCGGCAAAGATGGCCTCAAAGGGCCTGACAATATAGCCATAGACAAGAACGGCAATATATATGTTGCTGATGCGGACAACTTCCGAATACGCAAAAGCACGTCTGATGGAATCATAACCACGATTGCAGGGAGCGGCTTGAGAGGTTACAGGGACGGCGACGGGAAAACAGCTATGTTTGCATATCCAACAGGTATTGCCGTGGATAAAGAAGGCGATGTCTATGTTGCAGACAGGGGAAGCCACACCATACGAAAAGTATCATCTGACGGAAAGGTGTCAACCATTGCAGGCAACGGTTATCCTGCGTATGCTGATGGAGAGGGAGTAAAAACCCATTTCCGCGAACCCATCTCCCTAACAGTTGACCATGGCGGCAATGTCTATGTAGCGGATTCCGGCAATAATGCCATAAGAAAGATAACGTCCGACGGCGCGGTATCAACCATTGCAGGGGGCGGCAGTCCGGGCTATAAAGACGGAAAAGGCAAGGATGCAAGATTTTCATGGCCCACAGGCATTGCGGCAGATAGCATTGGAAATGTATATGTATGCGATTCTCAAAATAACAGGATACGCAGGATAACGTCTGAAGGGGTTGTAAGCACGGTTGCAGGCGTAGGCATCCCAGGGTTTGCCGATGGCCCAGGTTATCAGGCGCAGTTCCGGTTTCCCACAGGCATAGAGGTGGACAGGATGGGTAATATCTATGTTGCCGATTCCGGCAATAACAGGATACGCAAGATAAGTCAGGGCGGGATATTGCAGGCAAGTTTACGCTGAGCCGATTGACAACCGCTTTTTTTAGGTTAGACTTCAATTAAAGGGGCATTTTTGGTAGCTCATGATGTAATAGTTGCAGGGGGAGGGCTGGCAGGCATGAGGGCTGCTATTGAAGCCATGCGGACAGGCATGAACGTCGCCATCGTATCAAAGGTGCATCCTGTGAGAAGCCATTCTGTTTCTGCGCAGGGAGGCATCAATGCGGCTATCGGCGCAAATGATTCGTGGGAGGCGCATGCCTTTGATACGGTAAAGGGAAGCGATTATCTCGGAGACCAGGATGCAATAGAGCTCATGTGCAAAGAGGCTCCGGAGGATATCTTTGAGCTTGACGGCATGGGCTGTCTTTTCAGCAGGGATGATAAAGGCGGTATTGCGCAGCGGCCATTTGGCGGCGCAGGTTTTCCAAGGACATGCTATGCGGCAGACAGGACAGGCCATGCCATCCTTCACACATTGTATGAGCAGCTGCTCAAATACGGCGCGCCTGTTTATGAAGAGTGGTTTGTTGTTTCGCTGGCAGTTGAAGACGGCATATGCCGCGGCTTGGTTGCTATGGATATACACACCGGAAAACTTCACAGGCTACGTTCAAAGGCTGTAATCCTTGCAACAGGCGGTTATGGAAGGATATTCAAGAATTCCACCAATGCCTTGATAAATACCGGCGACGGCATGGGGCTTGCGCTAAATAGCGGCGCAGAACTTATGGATATGGAATTTGTCCAGTTTCACCCTACCACATTAAAATCCACAGGTATATTGATTAGCGAAGGGGCAAGAGGCGAAGGCGGCTATCTTTTAAATTCCAAGGGCGAGCGGTTTATGAAGAAATACGCGTCCAAGTCAATGGAACTTGCCAGCCGTGATGTGGTGTCAAGGGCGGAGCAGCAGGAGATTGAGGACGGCAGAGGAGTTGACGGTTGTGTGTTCCTTGACTTAAGGCGCCTCGGCGAATCGCTTATCAATGAAAGGCTTCCTCAGATTCGGCAGTTGGCAATAGATTTTGAAGGCATAGACCCTTTGAAAGAACTTGTGCCCATAAAGCCGGGCGCCCATTATTCAATGGGAGGCATTAAAACAGATGTCTGGGGAAATACAAACATAAAGGGCCTTTATGCCGCTGGCGAGTGCGCCTGCGTGAGCATCCACGGCGCCAACCGTCTCGGTGGAAATTCTTTGCTGGATGCCGTTGTCTTCGGCAGAAGGGCCGGGCAGGCAGCTTCTGTTTATTCAAAGGAAAATGCGCTGGCCGGGTTTCCGGAAAACCTTCTTGAGAGCGAAGCCGGAGATATTGCGCTTATAATGAATAAAACATCCGGCGAAAGGGCAGCCTCTGTCAGAGATGAGCTTGCCTCCGTAATGACCATGCATGTCGGCGTATTCAGGGATAAAAACAGGCTGGAGATTGCGCTGGCTAAGATAATGGAATTAAAGGGGAGATATAAAAATATATATTTGGAAGATAAAGGAGAAATATTTAATACTGAACTTACGGCAGTTCTTGAACTGGGGCATCTCTTAGCTGTTGCAGAGTGCATCGTAACTGCCGCTGTCCACAGAGAGGAAAGCAGGGGCGCGCATTATCGTCTGGATTTTCCGGCAAGGGATGATAAAAACTGGATGAGGCATACTATTTTGTTTAAAGACGGCGATGGCATTAAACTTGGCTGCAAGGATGTTGCCGTAACTAAATATATGCCAATGGAAAGAAAATATTGAACCAAAAAGCCAAGTCGTTTTTGGGTTTGACTAATTTTTAATGTTTATATTATAATACGCCGCCTTGACTTGATTTTATTTTTTATTATCCTGTTATAACAGACGAGGGGTTGAAAATGGCTAAAGCTAAAGCAGCAACAGCGACAGCAAACAATAACACAGAGATTCAAAAACTCATTGAGACAGGCAAGGATAAAGGGTTTTTAACCTATGATGAGATTAACGACGCCTTGCCTCACGAAGGGTTTTCTGTTGACGATATGGACGGCCTTCTTGAGACGCTTGGAGAGATGGGGATAGAGGTGGTGGACAGCGCTGAAAAGGCGGCAGCCGCAGAGGAAATGGCAGAAGAGAAGGAGAAGGCTTCGGAAATTGAAGGTATAGAAGATCCCGTAAGGATTTACATGAAAGAGATGGGCGCTGTTTCGCTTTTGAACAGGGAGGAAGGGGTTGTCCTGGCCAAGGAAATTGAGGACGGCAGAAATGAGCTTAAAAGGCTTACATTTTCAAGCCCGTTTGCATCAAGAGAGGTGCTTCGAATATCTGAAAGGATAAAGACAGACAAGGCATCTCTAAGGGAACTTATGGAAGAGGCTGAGGAGACAGGCCAGCAATATGACGAAGATCACAAAGAAGAGGTTCTGGCTCAGGTGGATAAACTTAAGAGAAGAAAAAGAGAAGGTGCATATAAATTATTAAATGAGCTGAGCCTCAATCCTCTGGTAATAAGCAAGATTGCCCAGCGGATAATAAAGCTTGAAAAATTTATACAAAGGGAAGAGAAAAAGAGAGGCGCTAAAAAGGCGGAAAGGGCTAAAAAGCGGATACGACGGATACTGCGGAAGATTGAAATGGAAAGAGAGGCATTAAAGCAGTTATCCGAGGAGGTAAGAAGGCACGATAAAGTGGTAAGGAGGGCAAAGAAAAAGCTGGTGGAAGCCAATCTGCGGCTTGTGGTTAGCATTGCAAAGAGGTATATGAATCTGGGGTTGAAGTTCTCGGATCTTGTTCAGGAAGGCAATATCGGCCTTATGAAGGCAGTGGATAAATTTGACTACAAGAAGGGCTACAAGTTTTCAACCTATGCGACATGGTGGATCCGCCAGGCAATAACAAGGGCTATCGCTGACCACGGCAGGACAATCCGCATACCTGTTCATATGATAGAGACCATAAACAGGCTTTTGCAGACATCACGGCAACTTCTGAAGGAGCTTGGCAGAGAGCCCACCCCTGATGAGATAGCGGAGAGGATGGATATTCACGTCTCAAAGGTGAGGCGAATACTTCGCCTTATGAAGCAGACCCTCTCTCTGGAAACCCCAATCGGAGACGACGAGGAAAGCTCTCTGGGAGATTTTATAGAAGATGAAAAATCGCCTTCGCCTACTGAGGCGGCTATAGAAAGCGACCTTTCCGACCAGACCAAGAGGGTGCTTTCCACGTTGACTCCGCGGGAAGAAAAGGTTTTACGGATGAGGTTTGGCGTTGGAGAGAAACAGGACTATACATTGGAAGAGGTAGGCAAGGTTTTGGGGGTTACAAGGGAAAGGGTTCGTCAGATTGAGGCCAAGGCCATAAGGAGGCTCCGGCATCCTACCAGGGTTAAGCTCTTGAAAGGGTTTGCGGAGGAATAACCTACCTTCTGCCTATGGCAAGGATTTTAACAAGCGGGTTTTTATCTCTTCCAGCGAACCGCCTGTTATCCTGACCTGTTTTATCCTTGATTTTTGGCCGGACGCGATTTCTATCTGATTTTTTCTGATTCCGAGCATATCCGCAAGAAACTCAATGCACGCGGCATTTGCGGCGCCTTCTACAGGGGGCGAGGTGAGTCGTATTTTTAAGCCGTCTTTTCCATGGGCAAGCGGCATGACATCGGTAATCTCATTCTTTGACGCGCGGGGCTGGATATAAAGCCTGATCAAGATTCCGTGTTTGTCTTGTTCCAGAAATGGCAGCTTACTTTTTGATGAATTTGAGCTTGTCGTCTTCGGCATCTTGTTTTGCCGCTTCCTGTCCTCCCAGAGAGAGGAGATTGGCATGATGTTCAAGGATTGTTTTTATGGATGTCTGCATCTCAAGCCGCTGTTTTTTTAGCTGGAATATCTCTCCTTGAATCTGAACCGCCCTTTCGTGAGCCTTTTTCATCATGGCATCCGCCTGAATCTTTGCCTCTGATATAATAAGCTCCGCCTCTTTTCTGGCATTTGTTTTCAAATCCTCAACCATCTTTTGCGCTGTGGTGATGGTTTCCCTGAGTATCTTTTCCCTTTCCTCATGCTCCACAAGTCTGGCAGCCATGCCCTTCAACTTTGCTTCAAGCTCATTGCTGTGTCTTACAGTCTCTTCAAGCGTTTCAGCAACAATGTCTGTCAGGGCCTTAACCTCATGCCGGTCAAATCCCCTGAACGCCTTTTTAAATTTATGCTCTTTAATCTCTATTGGTGTGATTTTCATAATCCGCCTCCCATCCTTAATCGCATTG
>CAZVZI010000029.1:0-1626 GCA_964631455.1 uncultured Thermodesulfobacteriota bacterium
GGCTGGCGGCCAGGAATGGAGATGCCTTCCGGCGGCATTATCTATACAACAGCAACAACCATGACCCTTGCAGGCATTGTCGCATCGCAGATAGGTAATGTCTTTGCATGCAGGTCAGAGAAGGAATCTGTCTTCAGCGTGGGATTTTTTAAAAACAGGCTTGTGCTTTTTGGAATGCTGGTTGAGATTGCGCTTATATTGTTCCTCACTTACATGCCATTTATGCAGAAGGTTTTTGGCCTTGCGCCGTTGGGATTAAGGGAGTGGCTGTTTTTGCTCTTCTTCCCGGTGATTATGCTGTTGATGGAGGAGGGAAGGAAACGGATGGCGCGGATACCTTCTCCGCCTTAACCTTTACAATCCTTCTCCCCTCAACATCCACGACCGTAAATCTATATCCCTTGTAAAATACGAATTCGCCGCCGCGCGGTATCTTCTGAAGTTTGGAATACATGAATCCGGCAAGCGTATTGAGTTCTTCCGTGCCTTCAAGAGGCAGCCCCACATCTATCAAATCCCGGAGCTGCGATGAAGCATCTATTATCATTGTGCCGTCCTTGAGCCTTTCCACGAGCCCCCCCTTTTCTATGTCATATTCATCTTCTATCTCGCCCACAATCTCCTCAAGGATATCCTCTATGGTAACAAGGCCGTCCACCTCGCCGTGTTCATTTACAACAACGGCCATATGAATCCTTCTTCTCTGCAGTTCTCTCAACAAGCGGCTTATCATGACGGTATCCGGCACGAAATACGGCGGCCGGATAAGCTCTCTCAACACAAGCGTTTTTTTCTCCTCCATAACCTTGAACACATCTTTGTTGTAAAGGATGCCGATGATATTTTCCGCGGCATCCCTGTAGACAGGGTAGCGGGAAAAACCGCTCTCAACAATGAATTTAAGGATTTGGTCCGGCTGGCTGTCTATATCTATGGCATTAAACTTGTGCTTTGGAACCATTATCTCCTTGACTGTCGTATCTGCAAATTCAAATACGCCGTGGATCAGCGCCTCTTCCGTTTCTTCAAATATACCTTTTTCCTTTCCTTCTTTTATAAAATATTTTATCTCCTCTTCCGATATAAAGGCCCTTTCTTCCAGCCCCTTTGCTCCGAATATTTTCAGCACAAGATTTGTGGACATGGTAAGAAGTTTTACGAAACCGGAGGCTATTCTGGAGAGAAAATCCAACGGCCTTGCAGATATGCAGGCAAGCTCTTCCGAATATCTGAGCGCCAGGGATTTTGGGATAAGTTCCCCGAGTATGAGGGTTACGTATGAGATAATGATAACCACAATTCCCACTGCAATCGGCTCGGCGAGTTTCCGCACTACTTCTATCTGAACAGACATAAAAAGCGGCTTGAGTATCTCTACGGCTGTCACACCGCCTATAACGGACGCAAGGCTGCCTATTATAGTAATGCCTACCTGAACCGTAGCCAGAAATCTATCCGGGTCGTCTTTCAATTGATTGACGATATCAGCCGAACGCATCCCCTTTTTTGAAAACTCTTCCAATTTGCTCCTTCTTGCGGATATTATGGCTATCTCAGAGCCTGAAAAAAAGCCGTTCGCAAGGATTAGTATTAGTATTGCTATGACCTCAAGCCAAAGGCTTTCCC
>CAZVZI010000029.1:1636-4635 GCA_964631455.1 uncultured Thermodesulfobacteriota bacterium
AGACATAATTTCCCCTTTATGCTTACTATCTGTTTTTTTGTCTTTTCAAAAGATATAAGCAAGTTAATACTGCAAGCGCTGTCATAACGACGGCTAAAAAGATGTGGCTGCTCCTCTGATTATCAGACGTTTAAATTATAAAACGCCTCTCTCCCCAAAAACCTGGCGGTTTCCCCAAGTTCCTCCTCTATGCGAAGCAATTGATTGTATTTTGCAATGCGGTCTGTCCTTGACGCAGAGCCTGTCTTAATCTGTCCTGCGTTTGTCGCAACCGCTATATCCGCTATAGTTGCATCCTCTGTTTCTCCGCTCCTGTGGGATATTATAGCAGTATAGCCGGCCTTCTTCGCCATTTCCACGGCCTCTATGGTCTCCGTCAATGTCCCTATCTGATTTACCTTTATGAGTATGGAGTTTGCAATGCCTCCTTTTATGCCTTTTGAAAGTATCTTTGTGTTTGTCACAAAAAGGTCGTCCCCGACCAGTTGAACCGCATTGCAAAGTTTTTTTGTAAGAAGTTTCCACCCATCCCAGTCATTTTCCGACATGCCGTCTTCTATGGAAATTATGGGATACGACCTGACAAGCCGCACCCAATAATCAGTTAGCTTGTCAGGAGATAATCTTTTGCCTTCAATTTCATAATATCCGCCTTTTAAAAACTCGCTGGACGCCGCATCCAGCGCTACAAAAATATCCTTGCCGGATTTATATCCTGCGGCCTTTACAGCCTCCATAATGGTTTCTATTGCCTGTTCATTGGTTTTGAGGTTCGGCGCAAATCCCCCTTCGTCGCCGACAGCAGTGGAAAGACCTTTCTTTTTTAATATTGCCTTGAGATGGTGAAACACCTCAACGCCCATTCTTAAAGCGCTGCTAAAGTCCTCTGCGCCGGCAGGCACAATCATAAACTCCTGTATCTCCAGCCCGCTGTCGGCATGCGCTCCGCCGTTTATAATATTCATCATAGGCACAGGCAAGGTTCTTGCGTTTGTCCCGCCTATATATCTGTAAAGCGGCATGCAAAATGAAGCGGCGGCAGCCTTCGCCGCGGCCAGAGATATGCCGAGTATTGCATTGGCGCCGAGCTTACCCTTGTTCTCTGTGCCATCCATTACAATCATTGTCCGGTCTATGAGAACCTGATCCGTCGCATCCATACCGACTATCTCAGGCCCGATTTTGTCATTCACATTTTTTATGGCTTTCAAGACCCCTTTGCCGAGATACCTTGTCTTATCGCCGTCCCGTAGTTCCACAGCCTCATGCTCGCCCGTGGATGCGCCTGAAGGCACGGCAGCCCTTCCCAGAGAGCCGTCTTCCAGCATAACCTCCACCTCAACGGTAGGGTTGCCTCTTGAATCAAGGATTTCTCTTGCCATAACATCAATTATTGTGGTCATTTAAAACCTCCAAATTATCATCCTCTCGCCTTAATCCGCTCCAAAAGTGGAAATATAGCGGGGACGGAAGGTATTTCGGCTATCTTTATCACTTTCAAAGCTGAAAAAGCAAGGCAAAAAGAGCATCCTTCAGCCTTGCCGCTATCCACTCGTAATCGTCCACACCCTGCGGCTTTTGAGAAAAATCTATCGCATCAGGATAAATAGGTTTTCCAAAGCGCACGCTAATCCTTGAAAACCTGGGCCGCACAACACCTTTGGGAAGCGCCTCGTATGAGCCTTTAATAAAGGCAGGCACTAAAGGGACATTGATCTCCCTTGCCAATATCCCAACCCCTTTTTTAAACGGCTGGAGATTGCCGTCAATACTCCTTCCGCCTTCAGGAAAAATGCAGATGGATTTTCCGCTCCTCAATATGTGGCCGGACATCTGAAACGCCCTTTTGAGATAGGCATCAGGGTCTATGGGGATTACATGCAGAATACCGGTAAGCCTTGAGGTGAACCGGTTGGTAAAGTATTCCTGAAATCCAAGAAAGTATGTATCCATGAAAGATTTGACAGGGATGCTCGCCGCTATAACAAAGCCGTCAAGATTGCTGGTATGATTGGGAGTGATGATATAAGGGGGCTGCGGGATATTCTCAATGCCTTTTACCTTAAGCCGGAACAAGGCCTTTCCCGAAAATTTTAAAAAGGCAAGACAGAGCATGATAAACAACCTTTCTAAAACCCCATGAGCAAGGCCTGCTGATTTCAGATCATCCGATGACGGCTCTACCTTTAAAATCTCCTGCCACCCTCTGGAAACTGTTGCTGCAAAACCTTTTCCAATATCTTTTTGAAAGGCATTTATTCTCTCTATCAGTTCCTTTACCGTGTAAATGTCGGTTCCAAAATCATCGGGGAGTTCAAGAGAAAAGGCTGCTCCGAGGGCAACTACCAACTCAACCCGTTTCAGGGAATCAATACCTAAGTCAAGCTCAAGATTGTGGTCTAATCGTATAGGCCGCTTTTCAGTAAGTTTCTCAAGCTGCGCCGCAATCTTTTTTCCTGTCATCCCCTCTACAGTTTCACCTTCGGGAGAGGGGGCCGCTTTTTCTTCTGCCTTCGTCTTATCCTTTATGGCATACCTTTTGAGCTTTCCCAGTGTAGTCCTCGGAAGCGGAGACAGAAAAACCTCATACCCCATAATGCGCTTATATGCGGGAAGATGAACTGACAATTTATTAAGCTCCCATTTTACCGCCTCTCGAAAATTTGCAATTGCATGTTCCTTCATATAATCCGCATCCGGCACAATAACAGCCTTAAGCCCGTCAGCGATGCCTGGTCTTTTTGCCATACCCAGGACGCAGATTTCTTTAATAAACGGGCTCTGGAGGTAGTGGTTCTCGATCTCTTCGGGATAGATATTTTTTCCTGAGGAAAGGACAATCACTTCCTTTGCCCTGCCGCTAATGTAGAGATAACTATCTTTGTCTCTATATCCCAGGTCTCCGGTATAGAGCCAGCCATTTTTCAGAACCTTCGCAGTCTCGTCAGGATTTTTGTAATACCCTTTCATTACATTCGGCCCTCGCACTATTATTTCAC
>CAZVZI010000029.1:4645-10674 GCA_964631455.1 uncultured Thermodesulfobacteriota bacterium
TTATGCATCTTTACTTCTATTTCCGGCAGAGGAATGCCAACAGAGCCCATCTTCGTCTTTTTCAAGGGATTGAAACTTATCACAGGAGATGTCTCTGTGAGACCGTAGCCTTCCGCCAGAGTAAAACCGAGGCCGGTTAAATCCATGTATATATCAGGATCAAGCTTTGCGCCACCGCTTACAAAAAACCTGAACTGTCTGCCGAATCTTTTATGAATGGATGAAAAGATTATCCTGCCGGGGTTTATACCTGATTTATCCCTCACAAATCCTGAAAAACGCATAAGGAGAAAAAATATCCTGCCTGCAATCAGCGGCATTGCGCTTAATTTTTCCATTATCCCGCGCCTGAGCATGGCAAAAAGCTGGGGGACTCCGATAAGGATAGTCAGCTCTTTTTCCGCTATTGTCTTTAAGATGTCCGGGCCTTTGAGGCTGTCGAGATACACAACCCTTCCGCCGACAAGCAAAGGGGCGAGAAAATTGGTCATGAACGGATATGAATGATGCAGCGGCAGGATGGATAAGACAGCGTCATTTTTGTCAATAATCTTTGCCTCTATAATGCCTCTGGCATTGGAGAGGAGATTCCCGTGGGTCAACATTACACCCTTCGGAATGCCGGTAGTGCCTGATGTGTAAATAATGGATGCTGTGTCATCAGGGTTTGGAGAGGGAAATGAACCAAGGTGTGGCCGCTTGGTTATCTCCATAAATTCCTCGCTGTCAAGATTTATGACCTCAATAGGAAACCCTTCCATCCCCTTGTCCAAAGCCTTTAAACCCTTTTCCGATACAAAGATTGCCTTGCTTTCCGAATGCTGCAAAAGGTTTTTTATCTCATCCGGGCTTAACTGAATATCTATCGGCACAGCAGTTGCACCTGTAAGCATAATGCCGAGATATGCAATGCCCCATTCAGGCCTCCCCTCTGAAAATATGGCTATTCTATCTCCTTGTTTAATATCCTTTGAAAGCAAAAATGAAGCGATGGATTTTGCCGAAGAAATAATATCCCTGTAGGTGTAGCGCCTGTCTTCTGCGGCGCCGAGCAAGGCTGTCTCAATGGCAATGTTATCCGGATTTTTCTGCGCTGTCTCTTCAACTGCCTGTGGAATATTCATTGGTTCCGGCATTAGGCCCGCCTCCCTTCACAAAAATAAGCAGTATGAGGCCAATAAAGAAAAAGGCGGCCACAGAAAGTATAGCAGGCCTCTGACTGCCAAATGTAGTAGATACATAGCCAAAGACAAGGGGGCCTAAGATTGCGGATGATTTGCCCACAAGGGAATAAACCCCAAAATATTCAGCCTCTCTCCCTTCCGGCACAAACTGCGTGTAAAATGTCCGTGAGGCTGCCTGTACCGTGCCAAGACTGAGCCCTGCAACAGAGGCCAGCATCCAGAAATGCGTTTTTATCTGGATAAAAAAGGTTAAAAATGCCACCAACGTCCACATGATAAGAGAGCTGATAACCACCTTTTTAGGGCCCCATATGTCAGTCGGCCTTGCCATAACAAACGCGCCGATAAGCGCAGAGAACTGGACTATTAAATATAGTAGTACCAGTTCCTGCGGTTTAAATCCAAGCGTTGTGGCAGCAAAGATGCTTGAGAATACAATTACGGTATTTACGCCGTCCTCATATATGAGATAAGAGATTAAAAACATTCTCGGCTCTTTTCTCTCCCATATCTCTTTCAATGTCTTGATTGTATATCTAAAACCTGTAATCCCTGCCTGAATCGCCGAAGAGTTTGTTCTGGAATTCCCCGGCAGAAAGAGAAAGGCAGGCATTGAAAATATCATAAAAAAAGCGGCTACCATTAACCATGTATTCTCAAATTGCCCTGCCTTTACTAAAGGCAATGCAATAACAAGGGACAAAATTGAGCCTGCATAACCGACACCGAATCCCCATGAAGAAACCCGTCCCTGATATTCCTGAGGCGCTATTCTGGGGAGAAATGAATTGTAGAAAACAAGCCCGCCCTCCATGCCAAGATTGGCAAGGACTATCAAGGCAAACCCTTCAAAGAGCATACCTTTCTCAAGCACAGAAAGGCTTGCGATCGCCGCCACGCTGAGCAGGGTATAAATGAAAAAAAGCCTCTTTCGTATGCCGCTGTAATCTGCAATGCCGCCCAGGAAAGGAGAGGTGAATGCTACAATAGCCATGCTTATTGATATTGCCCTTCCCCACCAGAGGTCTCCAAGACCATTACCATTGCCTACAACAACATTTACATAATAGACAGGGAAGACAACAGACGCTATGACGGCAGAATAGCTTGAGTTGGCAAAATCAAAGAGGGTCCAGCTTATGATGTGTTTTTTGTTGAGTTTCATGATTCAGGAATAGCGGTTACGCTTTCTCACTTCCTTAAAAAACTCCTTCAGTATCTTGCCGCATTCCTCTGCCATAATACCTGTCGTCAGCTTAATCCTGTGGTTTAAACGTTTGTCATCGGATATATCGTATAAAGAGCCTGCCGCGCCTGCCTTTGGGTCAAAACAGCCGAATACGAGTCTTTCTACCCTTGCCTGAATCAATGCGCCCATGCACATAAGGCAAGGCTCCAATGTAACATAGATGGTTGAGTTTAAGAGACGCCATTTCCCCAGTTTCTCGGACGCCTTTTTTATGGCTATAATTTCTGCATGGGCAGTAGGGTTGGCAGAGGTTTCTTTAAGATTGTGGCCTCGCGCTATGATTTTATCATTTGAAACTATTACAGCGCCTATAGGAACTTCACCTTTTTTGAGAGCCTTTTCAGCCTCCCTCAAAGCCTCTTCCATAAAGCGGGTATGCTTATCAAAAGATTGTTTTTGCTTTTCACTAACCACTGTTCACTATTCACCGTATTTTTGACGCCCGGAGGAAGCGGAATTAAACTTTTGGTGTTTAATCCCCTCTATTCTTGTTTTTTTACTATACAAAAACTATATGGTGAAAACAAGGATAAACCAAATCACAAACAACTGAATCGGCCATTAAATATTGATGGTTTGTAGTTGCCTCTGATAATAACATGTGCTAATGTAGGTGTATCTGGAGGTGTATAACATGAGAACAAATATAGTATTGGATGAGAGGCTTTTGAAGGAGGCGCTCAAATACTCCAAAGCCCATACGAAAAAAGAACTTATTCACAATGCGTTGAAAGAGTTTGTTGAAAGTCATAAGAGAAAAGATTTGCGGGAATTGAAAGGCAAAATTGAGTTCAGAGAAGACTATGATTATAAAAAACTGAGGAGAGGCAAGCAAAACTGATGGTCATTATAGATACATCGGTATTTATTGATTATCTTAAAGGTAAAGACAATACACCCGCCAGAAAATTTCAGTCTATACTTGATTCAGGGATACCCTATGGCATCAACTCATTTATCTATCAGGAACTGCTGCAAGGCGTTAAGGCGGAGCAGGAATTTCATAAACTAAAGGAATATTTAGATACTCAGAGGTTTTATAAGTTTAAACACGAACAGGAGTCTTTTGCCAATGCGGCACTCGTCTATCTGAAATGCCGGAAAAAGGGCATCACCCTCAGCAGTACCATTGACTGTATCATTGCTCAAACCGCTCTGGAGAATAATCTCCTGCTCCTCCACAACGATTCTGATTTTGAAAAAATTGCAAGGGTTGCGGAGTTGAGGGTTTTTTGATGGACAAACAATCTCTCCTCCGCTTTATGCAGGACAAGGCATACCGCCCGTTGTCATTCAAAGAATTGGCGCGGGAGCTTCATACCTCCAAAAAAGAAAAAAAACAATTTAAGAAGCTCCTGATCGAGTTGATGGAAGAAGGCCATGTCATCAAGATTCGCGGCGAGCGGTATGGCATTTCAGCAAAGATGAATCTTGTTGTGGGCGAACTTTCGTGCCATACCAAGGGTTTCGGCTTTGTATTGCCTGAAGATGGCGGAGAGGATATTTTTATAAATCCCAAAAATATGAAAGGCGCCATGCACAGGGATAAGGTTGCGGCAAGGATTGAAGGCCGCGGCAGAGGCGACGGCAAAAAAGAGGGAAGGATTATACGAATCATTGAGCGGGCGCACAAAACCATTGTCGGCAGATTTGAATTGGTTCGGCAAGCTCACAAGGAGGGATTCGGGATTGTTATTCCATCGGATGAAAAGATTTTACAAGAGGTTATCATCCCGCAAAAAGAGACAAGGAATGCAAAACCAGGCGAAATCGTGGAGGCTGAGATAACGCGGTGGCCTGCGGAACGGATGGCTCCTCTTGGGAAGATTGTGGCTGTGCTTGGCGAGCATGATGACCCGGATGTGGAGATAGAGGTCATTGTAAAAAAGTACGGCCTGCCGCACCGGTTTCCGCATCCGGTGATTGTCGAGGCAAAGGAGATTTCGCAGGAGGTTTTGGAGCGGGATATTGCAGGAAGGGTGGATCTACGCAAGAGAACTACCGTAACCATTGACGGAGAAACGGCAAAAGATTTTGACGATGCGGTTTCCATAGAAAGAACAAACAAGGGCTATAAATTGTGGGTGTCTATTGCTGATGTGGCTCGTTATGTGAAAGAGGGGAGCCGTCTTGATGTTGAAGCATATCAACGCGGGACGAGCGTTTACTTCCCTGACCGCTGCATCCCCATGCTGCCGGAGGCGCTCAGCAACGGGATATGCAGCCTGAATCCCAATGTTGACAGACTCACGCTTACGGCAGAGATGGATTTTGACCACGAGGGAAATACCCTGCATAGTAAATTCTATGAGAGCGTTATCAACAGCTGTGAAAGGCTTACCTATACAAAAGTAAGGGATATTCTTGCCAATCCTCTTTGGGGACAGGTTTCGAATCTGTCTCCAAAGTTGTCGGAAGACTTGAAAATCATGGAAGAGCTATGTCTTAAATTAAGAGAACGGCGCACCGAATTGGGAAGCATCGACTTTGACCTGCCTGAGCCGCAACTCATCATTGACATAGAGGGCAAGGTTGAAGGCATTGTAAAATCCGAGAGAAACATCGCCCACCGGCTGATAGAGGAATTCATGCTTGCGGCGAATCAAGCTGTTGCAAGGCATATCGCTCAATTAAAACTACCCTTTCTCTACAGAGTCCATGAAGAACCTGATGCGGAGAATATATCCGAATTCAAAGAATTTATCGGAAACTTCGGATACCACCTCAAGGATAAGAAATTGGCTCCCAAGATTTTTCAGCAGGTATTATCGGAAGCAGAAGGAAAGCCTGAAGAAAAACTGATTAACCACATCCTCCTCCGCTCCATGAAGCAGGCAAGATATTCCGAAAAAAATGCCGGCCACTTCGGTCTTGCCTTTGAATATTATACTCACTTCACATCGCCCATCCGCAGATACCCTGATTTGATTGTCCACCGGATTCTGAAATCAGTCATCAGGCATCACTATCAGGCAAAAGACAAAGAACAATGGGAGAGAAGCCTGCCTGAGATTGCGGCGCATACATCAAACAGAGAAAGAAACGCAATGGATGCGGAGCGGGAGATCGTTGATCTGAAAAAGTGCCAGTTTATGCTGGATAAGGTGGGCGAGGTTTATAACGGCATCATATCCGGCGTTACAGGTTTCGGATTTTTTGTGGAGATTGAGGAATATTTTGTGGAAGGGCTTGTCCATGTGACAAATCTGAAAGACGACTATTATACCTTTATGGAAAAGGAACACTCCCTTATCGGCGAGCGCACCAAAAAAAGATTCAGAATAGGGGACAAGGTGAAGGTGTCTATAGCAAATGTGGATATAGGGAAAAGACGGATAGATATGGCGCTGGAAGGAGAGAAAAAAGAAAAGAGGGTTAGAGGAAGATGACCTTTTTACGCATCCACCTCGCATACAAGAACATCCAGAGGCTCCGCCAAATTATTACAATACTGGTAAGGCACGGCTTTTATCCGGTAATAGAGCGGATACATCTCACAAAACTCATATCTCTTCCACAAAGGATTGTGGGGAAAAAGACTACCGCAGAGCAAGAGACGCTGTCTTTTGCCGTCAGAACAAGGCTTGCCTTTGAAG
>CAZVZI010000030.1:0-10614 GCA_964631455.1 uncultured Thermodesulfobacteriota bacterium
ATATGTTTAAAGGCATCCACGCCGTAGGAGAGCGGATTTACAAATGTAACATACTGAAGGACTTGCGGCAGTTTATTCATGGGATAAAGCGCGCCGCTCAAAAAGAACATGGGCAGCACGATAAAATTCATTATCACATTAAAGCCTTCAAGGGATGTTAAAAACGACGCGATAAAAAGACCCATTGCAGTTATGGCAAGGCTTAAGAGGGCTATTAAAATGAACATGGCTAAAAAACCTATAAGCGTCATCTTCATGCCCAAAAGAGGCGAAATTACCAACAACACCATGCCCTGAAATAAAGACAGGGCTGTGCCGCTTAATAGTTTGCCAATCACAATGGTAGTCCGCGATATGGGCGCGACAAGCATTTCTCTTAAAAATCCGAACTCCCTGTCCCACACAACAGACATGGTGGAGAATACCGAACTGAAAAGAATCGTCATGCCGATAATCCCGGGAAGCAGAAATTGTTTATAGCTTATGCTCGTAGATGCTATATTCACCATCTGGCTGAAACCGGCCCCTACTATAAACAGCCACAGAAGAGGACGGGATATGGTGACAAGCATCCTCCCGCGCTGGCGGAAAAACCGCTTAAACTCTCTGATAACTATGACATAGATTGCCTTGTAGGAAAACACCTTATCCCTTCTTCCTTCTCATTTTTAACAGCTCGCCGGGTTTATTGCCGTTTTCTTCCCTTATCTCTCTGCCTGTCAGGTGTATGAATACATCGTCAAGCGTAGGTTTTTTCAGATTGACCGAAACAATCGCTGTTTTCAGTCCTTCAAATATCTTTGGAATAAATTTATCTCCTGATTCCACATTAAAGGAGATGCTGTCGTGCAGTTTTGCAGCCTTTATGCCGAATGTTTCTTTTAACTCGGATATTGCGCTATTATCGTCCGCTGTTTTCAAATAAACAGTATCGCCCCGTATCATTTTTTTCAATTCTTCCGGCGTGCCGCAGGCAATAATCCTGCCGTGGTCAATTATGGCAATCCTGTCGCAGACCTCCGCCTCATCCATATAATGGGTTGTCAAAAATACCGTGACGCCCTCTTTTTTTCTCCAATTGTTTATAAACTCCCACACATTAGTCCTTGTTTGAGGGTCAAGGCCGAGCGTAGGTTCGTCAAGAAATAAAACCTTTGGATGGTGCAAAAGCCCCCTTGCTATTTCAAGCCGCCTCTTCATGCCGCCTGAAAATCTTCTGACAAGGTCGTCTTTCCTGTCGTAAAGGCCGACTACATTCAGGATAGCCTCAATCCTCTCTTCTGTCTCTCCTTTGTTCATATTGTAGAGATAACAGTGGAATTTCAAATTTTCATACGCCGTTAAATCATTGTCCAGGGTAATATCCTGAAACACAAGGCCGATGGATGAACGGACTTTATGGGCGTGCTTAAGGCAGTCATAGCCGTTTACCTCCGCCATCCCCGATGTCGGAGAAAGGAGGGTGCAGAGGATATTTATGGTCGTGGTCTTGCCGGCTCCGTTCGGCCCAAGGAATCCAAACGACTCCCCTTGCTTCACCTCAAAGGATATGCCGTTTACGGCTGTAAGGCCGTTGTATTTTTTGACAAGATTTTGAACCTGTATGATGCTATTTGAACTCATGCATGACTCGCATAAATTTATTTGGAAAGGATGCATAGATATTACCTGAACCAGGAAAATCGGTCAAGAAAGATAATAGAGAATGGCGGCTGTTCCGAATATAATCCTGTAATAGCCGAAAGGGATGAAGTCGCGTTTTGCTATATACCCGAGAAACATTTTAATTACAACAACAGCCGACAAGAAAGCGGCGATAAACCCGATGCTGAAAATCGGCGCATCGGCCATATTCAGATAGGAAATTCCTTTTATCAAATCAAAAGATGAGGCTGCAAACATCGTGGGTATTGCAAGGAAAAAGGAAAATTCCGCAGCAGCCTTTCGCTCAAGGCCCAGTATTATTCCACCCATAATCGTGGCCCCCGCCCTTGACACTCCGGGAAACAGAGAGAAGACTTGAAACATTCCGACGCCGAGCGCCAATCTGTAGGAAGCTGCGTCCATATCCATTCTCTCCGTTTTCTTTATCAGTTTTTCAATAAGTATTATAGCGATGCCTCCGGCTACAAGGGCTATGGCAACGGTTATCGTATTGAAAAGATAATACTTGATGTAGGAATGGACAATAACTCCTATCAGGGCGGACGGCAGAAATGCCAAAAAGATTTTTACAATAAAATTGTTTGACTCCGGTGTCCCTATATTTTTGACAACAGCTGTAAGCTTGACCCTGTAAAGCCATGCGACAGCCAGTATGGCGCCGAGTTGTATGAATATCTCAAATATCTTTGCCCCTTCGCCGGTAAAGGCCAACAAATCTCCGGCAAGAATGAGATGGCCTGTGGATGATATGGGTAAAAATTCAGTAATGCCTTCTACAATGCCAAGAATGAATGCTTTCAATATGTCCATAGATTTTATAAAGCTGCACAGGATGGGTTAAGAGCTTAAGGGGAGGTCAAAGCTAAAGGCGCTCCCTTTCCCCACTTCGCTCCTCACCCATATCTTACCGTTATGACCCTGAATAATGTGTTTTACAATCGCAAGGCCGAGGCCTGTGCCGCCCATTTCTCTGCTCCTTCCTTTATCCACCCTGTAGAATCTTTCAAATATTCTCGGAATGTCTTTTTCCGGTATTCCTATGCCCGTGTCTTCCACATCAATTTGAAGCATATTATCTGTCTTTCTTGCAAAGATTCTTACCGTGCCGTTGTTGGTATATTTTATTGCATTATCCACCAGATTGACAATGACCTGTTCCAGTCTGTCTTTATCAGCCGTTATCTTTGGAATTTCTTTTCCAATATCCATAATAAGTTTTATGTCTTTATCCTTTGCCTGCTTTTCAAAACCTTGAGTGACACTGTTAATCAAGCCTTTGATATCCAATGATTCAAAACTCATGGGTATCTGATGGGATTCAAGCATGGAAAGGGTAAGAAGGTCTTCTATGAGAGCGGTCATCCTATTGGCATGGCGGTCAATTATGGTAAGAAAGTTTTTTAGGGTTTTTTTATCATCCAGTGCGCCGTCCAATAATGTTTCGGCGTAACCTTTTATGCTGGCCAGCGGCGTCCTGAGCTCATGGGATACATTTGCCACAAAATCCCTCTTTATTGCCTCAACCCTCTTTTCATCCGTCACATCGTGGAAAAAACCGATAAGGACTTTTTGCAAATTCCCACTTCCCCCATTTGCTAAAGGGGGGTGAACAAGCCTCACCTCAAAAAACCGCCCCCCTTTTCCTTCAACAGCGATTTCCTGCGGTTTTTCCTCTTTGGAAAGAAGCATCCTGTCAACCGTTTCAAGAACGGTTTTATCTTTTACAACCTCTGAAAGGCCTTTCCCTTCCAGTTTTCCGGCAGCGGAAAAAGTCTTTTCAAAAAACGGGTTTGCGTATAGAAGCTTTTTTTCGGCATCCATTACCAGAACGCCGATCTGCATCTCCCTGACAACTGCCTCTAAAAGCTTTTGTCTCACCCTTCCTCCAAAAATCTATATCCAAAACCTCTGACCGTCTCTATATATTTAGCGGCCTTTCCGAGTTTTTCCCTGAGCCTTCGTATATGGGTGTCTATAGTCCTGTCTGTTACATAACAATCTTTGCCCCAAACTCTGTCTAAAAGATTATCTCTCGACAAAACCCTCCCGTTTGACGCTGCTAATTCTGTGAGTAGTTTAAATTCTATGGTAGTAAGGTTCAGCGGTTTGTTGCCCACTGTTACCGAGTTCCTGTCTATGTCAATATAAACAGGGCCTTTGGTTATTGTCTTTGATTTTTCCTGCGCCTGGCCTCTCTTCAAGACCGCCTTAACCCTCAATATAAGCTCTCTTGGGCTGAAAGGTTTTGTAATATAGTCATCCGCTCCAAGCTCAAGGCCCACAATCCTGTCTATCTCTTCCCCCTTTGCAGTAAGCATGATTACAGGGATGTGGCTGGTTCTTTCATCTCTTTTGAGAACTTTGCACACCTCGGTTCCTTCCATGCTTGGGAGCATGATATCAAGGATGATGAGATTCGGCTTTTCTCTTTCGGCTGATTCTATTGCCTCAGGGCCGTCGCTTGCAGAAATGACTTTAAAGCCTGCTTTTTCAAGATTGTATCCAAGGAGGGTAAGAATATCTATTTCATCATCTACGACTAAGATTTTATGTTGCATAATATGAAGCTCTCTGGCGGCGTACTTGCCGTCCAGTGCAGCGCTTTGTTAGGTGGCGTTTTTGCCTTAAGATTACTCAAGGTTTAGCACGTTCCGACGTATTTCTTGCCAGACTTGCAAGTGTTCTCTTTTGATACCACTGGCGCGTTGATATTCAAATTCAAGCCATTTGGTGTATTCGTCAACGATGTCTTGTGGATTGCTTATCAATCGCATGTAATATTTCAACGATGGAATAACGCCATTAACAATAATCTGGCATGAGTGGACTTTTTTGTACTTCTCTATTTCTTGCATAACTGATTCGTGGTCATCAAAGTTTGGTTCGCTGGTTGTCAAAATGTAATAACGGTCAATTTCGGTGTTTTTGATTTTTCGGTAAGCCACACCAACCATGTCAGCAGTAATCGGCTTGTCATGTTTGATTTCAACTGACTCAAAACAAGAATTGTCAGCATTGTTCACATCAATATCGCCCAATGAATTTGAGCGAGAGTCAGGGCTGGTATGGGACTCAAGCGGCACAAGGATTTTGCCCGAATATCTCTTAACATCGGGCATGAGCAAATTGTAAACCGAGTAAATAGCCAAAACTGGAAGGCGTGCAGTTCCAACAACGCCCCTACCATAATCGTAGCGGATGTGCTGGTTTATTGCGTCTATAATTTTGGCGATTGTTACTCCGCTTGCAACTTGTATTTTGGCAAAAAGAGCGTCATCTTTTGTTACTGCTTCAAACATTAAACCCATCAATGCAACAAGCATTTTGGGCGCAAGTTTACCGTCGGTTTGTATGCGGTCTAATGTGTTTAGAAAAGCCAATTTCAAAACCTTGTTGCGAATCTTGCCAGGGAAATTGAGATTGAAAGGGCGGGGCTGTTCTAAAGAACGAGTTAGCCATGCACTTTCAGCCATTGCAAAATGAGCAAACCTGCTTTTTAAAAATGGCGTTACATATTTTGTGTCAAACGTTCTTCCTGAATAACCGCCTTTCATGCCTTCTTGATGTTTGCGAATATCTTGTTTTGGCTCGTAAATTTTGTATACAATTGAGGTCAACGTAACACCGAGAACGGCTTTTTGTGTTTCGGCATTGTCCACAATGGTTTTTAAAGCCTGAACATATTCATTCGATAATCCAGATAAAAGAGTCTTTAGTGACTCGCTTTTTGCGCGTTTGTAAGCCGATTCCATGATTTCAATAGGTGTTGGCGACATTATTTCGCTCCCACAGAGATAATTGGTGTTTGACGTTACTTAAGCGTTTTTGAGCATATAGGCAATATTCTTCACTTATGTCAAAACCGATATATGCTCTCTCGTTTTGAAATGCGGCTACTGCTGTTGAGCCAGAACCTACAAATGGGTCAAGAACAATATCGCCCTTCTGTGTTAATAATTTTATGAATTCATCCACGATTTTTACTGGATAAATAGCGGGATGCGGGCAATTCTTTAGCGACTCAACTGGAGTAGCAATAACATCTTTTTTCAACGGATTACCATAAATACGGATAATGGTAAATCCATTCTTATCTAACTGAATTTTTCTGCCGCCTTCTTGTCCGCCAAAGGGCTCTGAATGAATACCCCTAATTTTCATGCGAAATCCCTGAATTTCGCCATTGCGGACTTCTTCGATAACTTCTTCTAGTGCGTTTCTTGCCATTTCCTTTTGTTTTTGAGTAAGCGTGGATTGCTCAATAAGCGAAAAGTATTTTTTCCCTACGTTTCCGCCTGTTCCATTTCCGTTGCCGTTTCCATTTGTTTTTGGCTTGTCAATGGGTTTAAGAAACTCGTCAATAAAGTATTTGTAATTTTGGGATTTTACAAAATGAAAAAACGGCTCTGTGCTACTTACTAACCTGCGCTTAAATTGTCTTGGTGTTGGATTAGATTTTACCCATGTCACGTTATTAACAAGAGTTACGCTGCATTGCTCGGTTGCGGCTATCGCAAATCTATAAGGCATTAATAATAAACTGCTGTCTTCGTATTTATCGCCAATATTGAAAACAATACTTCCTGTTGGCTTTATAACACGGACACATTCACGAAAGATTTTCATAAGCGTAGAAATATAGTCATCTGGCTTTTTTTCGTTGCCAATGCCGCCGCCGTCATACTCTCGCTGTTGAAAATATGGGGGGGATGTAATAACTAAATCAACGCTGTTGGCAGGAATTGCCTTAAGCAAATCTGCGCTATCTCCGCAGACAATCTCATCCCAAAAGGGCATTTCTGCTGGACGGTTAGCAGAGTAAGTAATTAGGGCTTGGTCTTTTACTTTTCTCATATTCCAATTTTCTCTACAAAGTGATTTGAACCATACCTATATTTTACCATACCCATTTTTATATGACCCTCTTAATCAAAGACAGCCACCTAACAAGCTATTAGCTTGTTTCATTTTTCGGGAAGACCTATCCGTGATAAATAACTAGAAAATCTTTGTGACACATCTTCCCTATAAAGCGGTCCTATCTGGCAAATAAAATTTGCCTTTTTATGCTTTTTTAAGTACTCAACATTCACTGTAAAGTAATGTTTAAAATCTATAACAGACGAAACGATTGGGACATCAGCAGGAAATTCTAAATAATGATACCGTGGCGTCTGATTCTGTCTTAGGGTTTTTCCTGGAGTTTTTCTTTCGTAATTACTGCCATAGTCATTCTCAACTCACACAGATGTTCGCCTTTGTAAACATGCTCTACGTTATATAAAGGAGCAACAATGACTGAAATTATTTTTTTATCATGATTAGAAACTTCATTTCTTGCCAAACGAACTTTATAGTCTTGGTTTAGGTCGCAATCTTGTGTGAGTACTACTACAAAAGGGAAAACAATTTTTGAAACCTCAATAACGCCCGCTTTTTCAATCGCATACTCTATAAATTCAACATCCTTATAAATATCTCCTTGGGATATTCGCGCTCCTCTTCGAATTATTATATTTTTCATTTCGGTATAATCCTGGCACGAATTAATTTACGTCTTGGCTTGGAAAGCTTATAATCCGATTCAATTTTTTCTATAAGTTCATTTGATTCCTTATCTTTTGGCGTAGAATCCTTCTCCTGTATAGACGATTTGGAGTCGGTAGTATTGTTAATGTCATACTCAGTCGAAAAGGCTGATTCTTTATTCATCTAAAGGCTCCATAATTTTTCGCAACTCATCCGTAATTACTTCTTCGAAAGAATGATTAACTTTTTCATGAAAACGATTTAGGGTTTGCTCTATGTCTGTTTTATCCAATAATTTTGTTACATACATATCGAAATCTAGAGTGTATATTTTTTTCTTTATTGGAGCTGGATAATCAGGGTTAAACATCCCAAATTGAAATCTAAGTAAATCCTCGCCATAATTAAATTCCAAAACATGAAAGGCCCTTGATATTGTTTCTTTATTATCATCAATAGCAAATATAGAGTTTAATTCAGGTTTGAGATATTTATCCCATTCCATAGGATTTCCATCAGGAATGTCAATGTTGTCTATATACCGTAACCCTAACCTCTTGACCTGCAATTTGGGGTAAGCATCGAATAGCGCGTTTGAAACGGACAAGAAATCATCACGAAGCATTTCGTAATATTCGTATTTATCGTATTCAATAAACATAACATTAGGCGAAACTGTTAAGTGTTTCTCCCTGTTTTTCCCATAGTAGTGCCACTCTTTTGTCTCAATTGAACGCTCTTTTGTAACATCTGGCCCTATCAAAAATTCCTTTCCAATAACTTTTTTTTCTTCAGTTATGGGGAATCGTTCTTTTACTGTAGCGTATATACCTTTCGCAGGTCCATCGGCAGTTATAGGCAATGGAGTATCAAAATCTATTCTAACAATTACTTTATTTAGAAAGTCCTTTTTGTACTTCCTGCGTTTTACATTATTTGAACTCATGTTTTCTCCTTATTCTCTGTGTTTTTGCAAGCTAATGAGATAATTAAAATTAATACTTCGATACATTCACCTCTTCCATTTTTCCTGTAACCATGAATACAACGCGCTCTGCGATATTCGTCACCCTGTCTGCAATCCTTTCCAGATTGTGGGCAAGCCAGATGAGATAAGTTGCGCCTTCAATTTTCTTGGGATTCTCTATCATAAGCAGGAGCAGCTCTCTGTATATTTGATTATAGAGTTCATCAACCTCGTCATCCTCGTCGCATATTGCCCTGGCTGTTTTTGCATCACGGTTTATAAACGCCTTGAGCGCCCTGTCCAGCATAGAAAGCCCCTTTTCAGCCATCCTCGGGACATCTATCAGAGGTTTTACCAGAGGCTCTTTGCCTATCATCACATTTATCTTTGCATTCCCTTCAGCATGGTCGCCCATCCTCTCCAGTTCGGAAATGATGCTCAGTATGGCGGCTATTGTCCTTAAATCAATGGCCATTGGCTGCTGGGTAGCTATCAGGAGGAGGCACCTCTCTTCTATCTCGAATCTTTTCTTGTTTATCAAAAGGTCGTTTTTTATAATCTCTTTTGATTTTTCTATATCCCTCGTTTGCATGGCATCAATAGAATTTTTTACCGCGCTTGCCACCATGGCGGCCATGTTCAACACCTCATTCTCAAGCTCCTTTAATGCCTTATGATATGCCTCTCTGGTCATGTGTCCTCCCTTTTATCCGAATCTTCCTGTAATATAATCCTCTGTCATCTTGTTTGACGGAGTTGTGAATATCTTCTGTGTTGAATCAAACTCAACCAGTTCTCCCATCATGAAAAATCCGGTATATTCCGAAACCCGCGCTGCCTGCTGCATATTGTGGGTGACGATGACAACCGTATATTCTTTTTTCAGTTCTGTAATTAAATCCTCTATCTTTGCCGTGGCAATAGGGTCAAGCGCGGAGCACGGCTCATCAAAGAGGATTACCTCAGGCTCTGTCGCTATCGCCCTTGCAATGCATAGCCTCTGTTGCTGTCCGCCGGACAGTTGGAGGGCTGAGGTGTGAAGTCTCTCTTTTACCTCTTCCCAGAGCGCAGCCTTCTTCAGACCCTCTTCCACAGCCCTGTCAAGAATCTCCGTTTTCTTTATCCCTTGAATTCTCAGTCCGTAGACTACATTTTCATATATGCTCTTTGGAAACGGGTTCGGCTTCTGAAAGACCATCCCGATCCACCTCCGGACATCAATGACATCAACGCCGTTTGAATAGATATTCTTTCCGTCATAGAGTATCTCGCCTTTGACATTGAATCCTGCAATAAGATCATTCATCCTGTTAAGACATCGGATGAATGTGCTCTTGCCGCATCCCGAAGGCCCGATGATGGCAGTAACGGATTTTTTCAATATCTCCAAATTTACCTTTTTAACAGCCTCTTTCGGCCCGTAATAAGCGCTCAGATTTTTAATCTTAAATGCATGTTCCATAGAATTCACCATCTTATTCCCTTTTGGTATTTGTGTCTCAGCCAGACCGCTATTCCGTTCATTACAAATGTTATCATAAGAAGCACAATGATGCCTGCTGCCGCATCTTCAAAAAATCCCTTCTGAGGCCTCGACACCCAGTTGAATATCTGGATCGGCAAGACTGTGAAGGCGTCAAAGAGTCCCTGAATGCTTATATACGGGGATTCCATTGATACCGGGCTTGTGGGCAAGAACGCCACATATGTAAGCGCGCCTATGGTAATGAGCGGAGCGGTCTCGCCTATGGCCCTGCTCATGGCAAGGATTGTGCCTGTAAGCACACCCGGCATTGCGGCAGGCAAAACCTGTGACCTTATGGTCTGCCATTTTGTTGCGCCCAGCGCATAGGATGCTTCCCTTATGGAAAACGGGATGGCCCGGAGCGCCTCCCTTGTAGAAAGTATGATAATGGGCAATACAAGCATGGCAAGGGTTGCTGCGCCTGATATAACGCTCCTGTCAAAAGCCAATGCCCTTACAAAAAGACCGAGGCCCAGGAGGCCGTAAATAATGGAAGGCACGCCTGCCAGGTTTGCTATGTTTATCTCTATGATATTTGAAAGCCACGTCTTTTTTGCGTACTCTTCCAGATATATGCCTGCCATAACGCCGATTGGAAATGCGATAAGCCCTGTTAATATCATAACCCATACTGTCCCGACCCATGCTGAGAGTATGCCTGCCTCTTCAGGTTTTCTTGAAGGGTAGTTTGTAAGGAACTGCCATGAAAGCCTTCCGAAGCCGTCCGTAAATACATCTATCAGCAGGGCCGAAAGAACCACAAGCCCTATTAAGGTGGCAAGCAGTCCAAAGACTGCAAAGGATTTATCCAGAAATTTATTGTAAAGTTTTCTATTCATACACTTCCCTGAACCTTTTTCGGAGCCAGTAGCTTACAAGATTCAGCGCAAATGTCACCACAAAAAGCCCCATGCCTGCGGCAAATATG
>CAZVZI010000031.1:0-1189 GCA_964631455.1 uncultured Thermodesulfobacteriota bacterium
TTTTCATTCGGCAGGGCTGCCAGCGCTTGCTCAAGTTGAGTGTTTAAATCCTCCCTCTCCTGTTTAAGTTTAGGGAGATTGCTTGCTATCCTCTGCTTGCCCGCAACATTATTCTTTAAACCTTCAAGCTTTGCGCTTAAGGCGTTTTTTTCCGCCAATTTGCCGCCATATAAAAAATAATAAAAAAGACCTATGATAATAAGCCAGACTGCCCCAAGTATCAAAAGCTTTTTGGAAAGCGGCAATTTGAATATTATGTTTATGTCAATCTTTGGCACAAGACTCCTTTATATAAAAATTACACCTGCGTTTTTCGTAGTATGCCGATTTATCGGCACTTGTAACTCAAACCTTCAGGTTTGAGTTTTTCAAAGCTAAAGCCTTGAGTTACAATACGCCCATAAATGGGCAAACTACATTTTTAAATCCTTTATGTCTTTGGTTTAGGTGAAGCCCGCAACACGGTTTATTTCGGTCTTTCAAGCTTGATGGTGAAGCCGGCCAGTTTTTGCTTTTCCTTTTCCACCTGGTTTACAACCTCAAGCTCAATCTTCCATGGAGCAAGGGTTTTTTCAAGCCGCCGCATGAAATCCGCAACCACATCATCGGCGGCGGCAAAACCCGTTATTGTAATATTTTGCCCTGCCTCCTTCAAAGAGTCAATCCACACCTTTTCAGGTATGGAACCGGCGATGTCGGCAAATATTTTAAGATGCTGTTTCTTGTTTACCTCAAGCTGTTTGACAATATTCAACTTGTCTAAAATAACCTTTTTTTCACTTTCAACGTTCTTTAATTCTCCTATCTCTTTATCGAGCCGAACAATTTCCTTTTGTTCGCCGGCTATAGAATCCTTTAACTCAACTACCCTTCTGCTGACAGAAAAGTACAAAAAACCAAGGACCAAAAGCAACGCCACAGCGCTTAAGCCTGCGACAGACGCCTGTTGCCGTATAGATTCCTTCTTTTTTGCAGCCCTTACAGGTAAAAGGTTTATCCTTATCATTTGTCGCCAACCTTCCTTATACCCAAACCGACGGCAACGGCAAACGAGGGCGCCATATCCTTAATATAATCAGGGGCAAATTTCTTGGGATTGCACTCTATACCGGCAAAGGGGTTAATCATCTCGACAGGTATCGCAGTCCTATCCTGTATAATGGCCGGCAAACCCTTTGTCTTTGCGCAG
>CAZVZI010000031.1:1199-2266 GCA_964631455.1 uncultured Thermodesulfobacteriota bacterium
TTAAATATATCTTGCTGATAAACATTCCGGGGGCGCCGCCGAGGGAAAAATCTATGCTCCTCTTTACCTCAACCGCAACATTGCCCAATATCCTCTCGACTATATCAGGGACACCGCCTGCCTCTATGCCGCTTACCGAGCCGCCAAGCTTCAGGGCTTCCGCGTCCTTAAAACTTATACCCAGCGCCTTCTGTATCTCTTCTGTAAACTGATTTCCGCCCAGGGGAATTGCCCTTGTAAATATGGTGATGCCGCTTCTCAGAACATTGATGCTCGCAATAGTTGCGCCGATATTCACTATTGCTATGTTTTCAGTCGGCGCAATGGCATAATTCATCTCAAACATGTTTTCCAGCGCAAATGAATCCACATCCACAATCACCGGGATTAATCCCGCCTCTTTTATAACATTGGTATAATCATTTATAACATCCTTTTTTACCGCAACCAGCATGACCTCCATCTGCCCTCTGCCTTCCGTGTCCGCGCCGAGTATTTGAAAGTCTATATTTACATCTGTTATGGGGAATGGGATATACTGCTCCGCCTCCCACTGAATGGACTCCGCCAGTTCCGCCTCGGTCATAACCGGCAGGTTCACCTTTTTCATAATCACAGAATGGCCTGTGAGAGCGGAAACGCAATCCTTTATTTTTATACCCTGCTGGACAACAAGTTCCTTTATAGCGCTTATAACGGTCATGGAGTCTATAATAGAGCCGTCGACAATAGCCTCGGGCGGAAGCTGGGTCATGCCGATATTCACCAGTTTCCATCCCTTTTTGGTTGGGGCAAGCTGGATAATCTTGATGGAATTGGAGCCAATATCCAGACCGACCACATCGGTTTTTTTAAATAACGAAAATGCCATAGTTTTCCTATCGCCTCTACCCTATCGCCTATTGCCTGTCTTTATCCGTGACCAATATCACTCTTTAAACACCTTGTCTTTTTCAGAGAGTTTGAGCCCCAGCGCCTGAATAATCTTCCGCTTTGTGTCAACCCTGCAATCGTAGCCGTTCTCAACCCTGTCTATGGTAAGCGGAGAAATTCCGGCCTTTCTGGCA
>CAZVZI010000031.1:2276-10456 GCA_964631455.1 uncultured Thermodesulfobacteriota bacterium
AAGCTCGGCCTTGCTTATAAGGAGGTCTTCTCTGATTTTTCTTAAATTATTCTTTGGCATATTTTATGCCAACTTTAGTCTAATTTTAAATACTTGTCAAGTATTTTTTTAATTTATATATAATTTAATATAAATTGATATAAGGATATAGCGGAGGGAAAGAGGGAAGGAGCGGGAGCCGGTTATTTAATTTCCACATTAGGGGTTATGGCAAATCCTTGAAAAGCTGTGGCATCTCCATCGCTCACCGCAACCCTTATAGTGTAGGTAGGAATAGATTTTAAGTCTGCCGCAATCGGGATATTCCGCTTCTTCAAGAGAAAAAGTAAGCGTATCATTGTCTGGATCCGCTGCCTTTACCTCATAGATGTATTTTCCATTAGAAATAGCAGTTGAGGGCACAGAGGTTATCTCCGGCGGTCTGTTGGCCATAACGATTGTTTTAGAAAATCTTTTTTTCCCTTTATCCTTACCGTCAAACGGCGTAACAAACAGGGTTACAAGCTCGCCCTTTTTAAAACCTGTTGTGTCAAGCTCCATCCGGTCATTATCAGGCAAGGCATTATCGTTTTTCCGCCACTCATAAAAATAGGCAACCTCATCCTCATCTGCATCCCTCGCTGAAACCTCTGCCTTTATTTTAGTCCCCGGATAAACAACCTTTGGGCTTAATTTTATTGACAGTATCTCCGGGGGGACGTTGCTTTTAGGCGGAGTTTCAGGAACAGTTGTCGGCGCAGGCGCCGCTTTGGTCTCTGGCTTTTCAGGGGCAGCCGCAGGGGCTGGCGGCTTTAAAGTCTCTGGTCCTGGAATCTCTATCTTTTCTTTCTTGCCTCTTAAGAGGGTAAAGAAAAGGATAACAAAGACACCGGCAATAATATACTTTGTCCATCTTCTATAATCTTTTTTCTCAGGCTCAGGTTCCTTTGGCAGAACAATCTTCTTCTTTCGTCTTTCTTCCCATATCTTCTTTTCCAAAAAAACCTCCCATAACTACAGTGGCCAGTGGTGACTGATCGGTGTCTTCACTGTTCACTGATCACTTTTACTTAATTATATGTTTATATATCTCCTCTAATTCAATAGCGCCGCCACCTGACTTTTCTCTCCAGCCTGTAGGGCCGCTCTTCACACTGATAGCCGGTTCTGTCTCAATCTCAACAATAGTGCCTGTGGAGGTCTGGATGTAGCCTTTGGTCTTCTTGCCTACAGCAACACCAACGGTTGTAGGCATACCTTTGCCAAGGTCGGCTGAACGCAACACAGTCTCGGATGTACCGCTTCCTGTCTCACCGACGACAGATTTAGAGTATGCAGTCCCTGTTTCATAGTAAAGGGCATATAGCTTGCTGTCGCCCAACATAGCACAGATATCGCTGTTTGGCGTAAAGGAGGTAAACAGGAGCACCCCGCCAATCACAACTCCTCTGGATATAACCCTTTCGCTTGGGGTTGTGGGATTATTTAAGTTCAAATACCAGCCAGAGGCTGCCCGCACCGCGGTAAGGAAGGAGCTATATGAGCTGTAGGCAACGGTGCCGGAACCGCAGGTGCCGGTACTTGAATCATAAACCTTGCCTGCATTAGCGTCTGCTGTGGCTGTGCACACTGCTATAGTGGTGCTGTTAAAAAGCGAGGCGAGTGTATACGTAGTGGAGCATGGGGTTGCTCCAGTATTCTTCTGCCAGCACGCATCCTTTATACCGTAGAAGGTTTGCGGGTCAGAATTGACCTTGTCGTCAGTGGATATAAATCTGCCGGTGCCGAAGAATACCCAGAAGTTGTTGAATCTGTCTTTAGAAACAGATGGACCCACAAGAACAGGCTTGCCGGTGTCAAACAGGGTTGACAGCGCCCAGTCAGCCGGCGCTGTGCTCTGATTGGTATTTATCCTGAAGACCTTGCCGCCTGTTGTTGATATTGCGCTTCCCATATAGATAACATCGGTTGTAAAGTCAAGATCGCCGTCCACAATCGTTGGGTCGCCCATAAAGGCATTTGCATCAAGAAGAGTTCCACCGTTGTTTGTGCCCAAATTGGTAAATGTAAAGGTGTTTGCTCCGGTCAGGAGGTTTACAACATATCCCCTCGGCCGCTGGGTGCTTGTTCCGCCATAACCCCGCGTGCCGGCCGGCGCATTATTATCAGGGCCTGAACCAACCACCATAAACCATTTTTCTGTGCCTGTGCCAGGGCATGTGCCACCGCTGCATATATGTGTTATTCCAGGATAGCTTGTGGTAAAACCAAGGTTGGCATCCGTAAACCTCCAGAGAAGTCTCGGCGGCTTTTCCGGATTTGTTATATCAAGGGCATAATAGGCAGACCTGAATGTCCTTGTTGTATCTGCTGTTCCGGCATCGTTATCAAAGTCTGCAGTAACATCCATTGCGCCGCCGCCATACTTCATGCCCACGATAAGGATTGTGCCCCATCCGCCTGGGTGCGATACACCGCCCTGGCCGTTAACACAGTTTGCGCCTGTATCTGTATTCGTAGCGTCGCAGAATATCCTCACATCAGTCGGCTTTGGCTTCAAGTCTGTATAGTAGACATGGGCATAGCTGGTGCTTGTCTGCCATTTGAGATGCGGCAGATTATCATATGGCATGAATGCCCAGAGCTCGCTGCCAAGGCTAGCTCCCCATCCGTCAAAATCACTGTCAGCGCCATCGCCGTCAGTATCAACACCGTCGGTGCTTGATGGGTTTTCTAAAAAGCGGCCATGCTCTATATCCGAAGTGCCTGATTTGTCTCCCGGAATATATATGCCTGCATTGAAGGCGTGGAGCATGCCATCATTTGCGCCAACATACACGATATGCCGTCTATTATTATATTTTGTTCTAAAATTAGTATATGAAGCTATGCCGTAGATTTGGTCATACTGCTCCTTTGTGGGACCAACGGTTGTAGGCGTTGAATAGATAATGTCGCCCAGTGTCCATACCCTTTCTACCTTCCCTGCATCCTCCCCTATCGCTGAAGCGCCTGTGCAGCCGCTCTCTATGGATAGTCCTGCTTCTGGAGTAACAGGCACACAACGGTTGGGATAGCCGGTAACATTATTTCCTCTCATGAAGTCAATAATTTTATCCGACTCTGTAATATCGGTTGCATTAAGATATGGCTTTAATGCTGTAGCATTATTGTTGGTAGCATCATTATTGACAAACTCTAATGCCTCGCCGCTGAATGAGCTGAAATCGCCGTTATCAACCACACCGTCATTGTCGCTGTCTATCCATGTGTAGATATTCCGCGTGCCCTTATCCCTCCTGGCAAGTTTTTCGCCTGCCTCCCATAGCGCCATAACATCATCAATCAGCACTGTTGTGGGCGAACCATCAGGCTGTCCATTTTCATCTGTATCAACATAGAGGTCTGCATTTACCTCATTCGTGGAGGTATCAAGACGCATCCTGAGAATTCTATCCTGCGAGTAGATGAGCGCATTGTCCTTTGACCCGCCATTGGTATAATCATCCCTCAGATTTCCATCTACATCTATAAAAAGCCCTCTGCAATATCCAAGCCATGTCCTATTTGTAAAATCTTGCATATCCTTGTCAGGATAAAAATATGCCTGATACAATGCGCCTTCGCCCTCTGCAGATGTTGCAAGGATGGAAACCGATGTGCCTGATGCGCTCTTCTGCAGAATACTGGCAATGGCATTGGTGATGCTTGCTTCTAACTCAAAACCGTCGTCGCCTTCAAAATAGGTAATGGGGTCGTCCTGACCATTGGATTCCACAGTGCCGTCGCCGTCGCTATCCCTGTAACATTCTCTCGGCTCTGTGCTGCAATCCGGCTTATTATCGCCGTCCATATCCTCAAACCCGCCGTATATGGCTGCGTCCTTTAACAGGGTAGACCCGCTGCCAAACATAAATACCGGGTAGATGACAACGTTCTGGGTCCCTGGTAGACACTGCTGCCATGAAGTAGGAGTAGAGGTGCATGCGCCTGGACGCGCATCATCTGTCCTTGCCCAATATGCCACATCAATAAGATAGTCTGTGCCGCTTGATGAATAGGTTTGTCCAATAGAAGTGCCCCCAAATCTGGGATTGGGTAGACCATCATAACCTGAGCATGCCTTTATATTTGTAAGGGAGCAGGCTGCATACGGAGATGATGTAGATGTTCCGGGCATGCTCGTATCCTGAGTTGATTCGCCGTCTGTCAGCATCAGGATAAACGACTTTGCGCACGGCACATACTGGTCTGTAAGCCCAGAACCTGCCTTGGTGGTATATCGGAACCAATATGGGTCGTAATTAGCGCCTGTCTGATAATCCGCAGGAGAATTGCTATAATATGGGGAATCTTGCCTAAAGTGTCTTGTCATCTCATAGAGGGTCTCACCCAAAGGCGTCCATGTATCTGGAACCAAATTGCCAATGGATGTAATCATATTGGTTGCGGCGCCAAAACCCACATATTCCTGAACGCGGCCGCCGTTACTGCCACTAGCATAATATGCCAGTCCAAATCTGGCATCGTCGGTAAGGTTGTCAATAATACCTGTTGCATCTATATTCCCCTGGTCAATGATAATGTTGTAGGGCCCGCCTGAAGGGGTGCTGGATGTAACAACCAGATAAACCTGAGTTACGCGTGGGTAAATACTTGCGTATGCATTGTCTGCCTTAACCCCGAAGCCCTGCAAATTCCCCACACCGCTTGACTTTATATCACTCCACTGCCATGCCGCACCGGTTGCAGGATTGGTAGCCCAGTTGAATGAAGAATATGTTGTATATGGACATGAGCCGGAACTACTGAGATTGCTATAACTGGATGGATAGTCCGTCCCGCTTATTCTCAGCACACCTCTAATTCGTCTTGTTCCAGAACTGCAAGTACTCCTTTTTGCGACTACCCGAACACCCACATTTGTAATGCTGCCAATGTTTCCGCCTGTATAGTCGTAATCAAATATAGCAGATTCTGCGGTGTTCTGTGCCTGGATATATGTGGTATCGCCATCGTTTGAAATCGTCGGAGAAATTGTATCGTCCACATCAGCCCATGCATTTGTAGCAGCAGGGAAAACAGTCCATGCTGCAGGTATAGAAACATTTGCATTGGGAGAGGTATAAATAGTGGATGTCCCTGCTGAAACCGGCTCAACATAAAGGTCGGCAGAAGAATTTACCCTGTATCTGTAATTCCCTGTAAAGTCTGAAGAGATGAGATTGGCTGAACTTGTATTATCAAAGGTCTTGGAAAATCCCCATGTTGTTTCACCCTCAAGCTTTACAGTAACCGAGCCGTTCCATGAGCGGGGATTCCCTTTGCCGCCTATTAAAAGCTTTTTAGCCACGCTAATCCTGCTCATGGTCGCCCAGTTAAGAAGATTTCCGCTGGCAATTGGGTTAGCAGTTGATGCAGCGCCTTGAGGGCCTGTGGCCGGAATTGGGTCAGCCGTTGTAGTAACACCAGTAACAGGCTCCCATCTGCCATTGTTTGTATACTGATAATATTTGGTCGCATCAAAAAGACCGTAATACTGTCCGCTTGAGAATTGAGTGGGGTCGTAGGTGGTGGCATACGCCCCGTCGTTCATACTCCCTGAGTTGTCTAGCACAATCAGGACATTTGGCTCTATGCTTGTGGACATAAAAGGCGGCATAGCAGCATAGTCGCTGTTTGTAGCCGCTGATAAAATCCCGGGAGAGACGTTAATCATTGACCATATCCCGGCCAGCAAGAGCGCCTTTATAATATATTTTCTGAATTTCATACAAATCACCTCCATATAAGCTGCTTTCTATCGCGGTATTTCTTTGGAAATCTCTTTGATTAATTTTATTACAGGGCCTTTCTTTGTATACTCGTATTCAAAATAGACACGGACTGGTAATGACAACTTATAAAGTGAAATCTTCTTTCCCTCGCCATTCAGGATTACAACCTTCTTGTCTACCAGATAACCCATTTCATCAATTATTACAGTTCCGTCTTCTTCAATAGAGCTTATGGTCCCTTCCTTTTCCACTGGAACAGCAGCAATGCTTGTGCCTATGAAAGAAGATGCTAAGAAAAACATAAGTAATAAGAGAAATGATTTTCGCATAAAAATACCCTCCTATTTTACATAGTCCCTTGACTATCTATGCCGTATAAAATGCCCACCCCACCGCCCCCGGCCCCGGCTCCCACACCTTCATAACCTGATGCAAACTCCAGCGAACCGCCTGGAAGCGCATAGGAATAGAGCCTGTCTATATCCATACTAACCGCAATCCCCTGACCTATATCAGCAATAGTAATATCGGCGTTAAAGTCGGAAAGTTCCGTAGCGGACTGATCAGTTAGTATCTCGCTTTCAAGGAGTGTGGTATCTTTATCATTGGCGCTTCCATCGTCAAGATTGGCAAGGGTTCCAATCGTATAAGAAACTCCGCTGGAGGATGTGGTAAGCGCGCCGCCGGCTATGGTATTCTCAATAATCGGTATAGATAGGTCAACCCCTGCCTCTGCGCCTTCAAAGGCTGTTGAGACCCTCTTTAGATTGCCTGATATCTGAATATCCACTGTTGCAGTATTTATGGCTATAACCCCTATAAGAGTAACAATCACCATAAGGAGAATCATTGTAATAAGTATTGTGCCTTTTTCATTATTAAGTGTGTTCATATTGACTCCATTATTCAAGTAAACAGTGTCAAAATTTTACTCATCACTCATCACTGAGCACTCACCACTGTCTTTAAGCCCCCTGCCTTGGGTTTCTTATCTTTATAAACTTCGTAAGCGCCCTCCGTCTGTAACCATCCCCTACGCCTTCAGCCCTGTCTTCAAGCGCAGGTCTTTTAAAGCCGGTTGCTCCCTTTGGATCCTGATTCCTTGTCCTTCCCACTATATTTGCCCTTACTGCTATTATACTGGAATCATCTGTAGGGTCATTTGAAAAATCAGCGGCATCATAACCTGTTGAATAGTCTATCTTACCGTCCCTCGGACTTTCATCTATGCCGTAGGCAAACTGGATGTCCTCTATGTTTTCGGCAAGGACCCACCTATCATTACCGCTGCCGCCGCGGAGTCCTGTATAATCCAAACTTGCCAGACATGGATTTGTTGATGAACAGCCTGCGAGAAACGGGGCAGTGTTATTTATTGTATATTGAACAGCCTGAATGATGTAGACCGCTGTGCCGTCAGGATAGTCCCTGTCTAATGTTGCAGGGGTTCCAAGTGTTACTTGTCTATTGGCCTGGTTATGTCCCGCTGCAGCAAGCACTATGTATTGTGCCCCACCAAGACTGATGTTTATCCTGGTGGTCTGAAAAGTACCTGTGTCGTTAAAAAATCTATCAATACTATCTGCGGCAGGGGCGCTTAGGTGGATACAACTTGCCCCACTATCATTACATACAATACCTCCCGCACCTGTAATAGTTGCATCCCTTTGTAGTTTCCCTGCCTCATACCCAATTCCCAGTACGGTTATGGTATCAAAGCCTGTTGAACTATTTGTAACAGTTATAGGCGCTGTCAGTGCCCCGCTTGTGCCTATGGTAATTGAAAACGGCGGATCCGGCAGCCCAAACCCTGCCATTCTTATATCCTTTGCAAGCCTCTCCATAGCCACCCTCACATTCTGCTGGGCCTCTGACACATCCTCCTGCACCTTGTATGACCAGTTGCTGGATGAAAATATCACATAACCCGCCATTCCTACAATTGAGGCAATGGCCATTGATATCAAAAGCTCAACAAGGGAAAACCCCTTGTTATCCTTTCCATATCCTGTATCTTGCCTCTTGTCTCTTGCCTCTTGTTTCTTCATGTCAGCCATGTCTCCATAATAGTTGTATAGGTTATACTCCTCGTCGAAATAGCGCCCCATGTAATTGTAACCGTGACAGTCGCTGTCTTGGAGATGGGTGAATCGTCTGTAACCGTTATAGTGCCTCTTGCCCCTGAAAGCCCTAAACTTGCATCAATCAATCTTGCCCTCCACTGGGTGCAGTCTCCAAGGGCCGGGTCAGTCAATCCAGCACAGTTATTATTAGTATCTATGTTAGTATAAATCTCGGGCGTATCTCCTGCATTCACCCTGATTCTATCTATCATCTCTTCTGCCATCTGTATGGCAATGGTTGCATCTTTTGCAGAGGCATTTGCTGTTATGGCAGTAGTCTGCATACCTGCAACTGCGAGAA
>CAZVZI010000032.1:0-10311 GCA_964631455.1 uncultured Thermodesulfobacteriota bacterium
GGTGTAGCATCTGCCTTTACCCCAGAATATGGTCTCCCCTCCTTCAGGGGTTACCTCCACCTTGCCGCCGGCCTTCTTTTCTCCGCCGGTCATCTTGGTTATGGCGCTGCCTACCCAGATGAATACGGCAACCAATACGATTAAGAATATGAATATCTTGCCTACTACTTTGCCCATTAAAAACCTCCGGTAAATAGAGTCAGAGTATCAAAGTGTCAGAGAGTCAGAGCAAAAACTTTAACTTTTTAACTCTCACCCTTCTCTGACTCTATGACTCTTTGACTCTTTGACTCTTCCTTTTTTGCTATTCCCCCCAGCCAGAACATGAATGCAACGCCTACAAGGAATACGATAACCGCCAGTCCCACCATCTGTGTCATGGTTGCGTTGCTTGGGGTGTATGCCCACTCGGATGTGTCTCTCATTATGCCGAATATATGCCAGTCGCTTCTAAGGCCGCTTCTGATGAATCCCATAAGCCCCATGTTCATGGTGATTATGATGGTTAGAAGGAGTAGCGCATACTGGCTTCTTATGCTCATCTTTCCCCATTTAAGAGGGCCGATTTCTTTTGCGCCTTTGAACAGGAATAGGTCTATGGTTGTTACAAGTATTATGCATGCTATAAGCTGCATAAACTGGCTAACAGCGACGTTTCTTAGAAACGGGCTCGCCTTTTCCATGACAATGAAGCCGTAAACGCCGAGGAATACTGTAACGCTTAAGGCGGTTGTAGCAAGGAATAATCCCTGGGCGAATATGCCTTTGTCTTTTAATGTGAGGATTACTGCTGTTATTGCAACACCGCATTGAATTGTGAGAAGCCAGCCGACTGTTCTGAAGTAGACTGCCCTGTCAGGCGGCAGATCCAATGCCTTGGGGTCTGCGGTTAAAAGGTAGATTGCATACTGGCCGATGATTGCTATTGCGGCCAGGCCTCCTATTATTATGGCTATCTTTGCGGTGCTTCCTTGTTTTGATATGGGAACCCTCTCTCCTTTGTTGCCTCTCCTGTATAATAGGAAGCTGAAGAATGTGGAGAGTATTATGAGGTTTACTACCGCATTTTTTGCAGGCATGAGGCCAAAGAATTTTAATGTGGGATGGTATTGGCTGCCTCCCATCTTTCCTACCTCGTCTCCTGTTAGGGGGAGGTTATGGGGGGTAAGCCATATTGCGAATGATATTACTATGAGGGCAAGCATGAATTTTATGTATCCGTAGTATCTCTCCGCCCCGGGTATCCTGGTCATGCCGCTCCAGAGGTAGTAGTTGCTTATCAGGAATAGGGAGCCTACGAGCATGGCCTGTATGATGAATGTCCAGGAGAAGTCTCCGCCCATCATGTTGTTGCCCATGACTGCGCTGGTTGAGTAGACCTCTCTGCCGAGATAGTAGCCTGCGAATGGAATGGGTATGAGGCCTGCTATGGCTACGAAATTGCTTATGTATCCCATCCAGTCGTAGTGTGCTTTGTCTTCGTCTGTTTTTGAACCGATGAATTTGACTGCTGCGTATGCGCCTGCGACAAGTCCGCCGAAGGCAAGATTGCCGAGCATTCTGTGGATGGCTATGGGGGTGGCTAGGTGGTTGTCAAAGGCAGCCCATGTGCTTCCAAGAAACTCGCCTTTTTCGGTAACACCGGTGGGACCCATCATGAAGCCTGCCCAGCTATTGGCCATCTGCATTATGGCTGTGCCGAATATGTTTAGGAGTATGCCTATGAAGATGTGAAGGGATTTTCTGTCTTTTATGATGTAAAGCCCTGCGCCAAATGGAATTATATACAGAATGGCCATGAATGCCCTGGTATCTCCTCTCATATGGCCGCCGCCTATTCCAAACAGGAATAAGATGCCAATAACGAGGATAATGCCGCCTGCAATTTTTGTTATTTTACTGACCGCTGTCCACTGTCCGTTAATCCCCCCTTCGCCCCCATTTTCTAAATCCCCCTTTTGTCCCCCTTTACTAAAGGGGGATATAGGGGGGTTACTCAGCCATGTCCAGCCGTAGTAATAAAGATAGAGGCAGAATGTCTCGCCAAAGAAGAGCAGGGCGTATATGAACATTATATTTTTGAATGTGCCTGCCATGTATCCCATGAATGTGGGATATAAAGTAAAGAGGGTAAAGGCCAGAAGTCCGCCAAAGGCTGCTGTGGTGGCGTAGGCAACGGAAAGAAGGCTTGTAAACTCGTAGGCAAGTTTGTCAAACTTTTTGTCTTTGTTTCTCCAGCCTACAAGCTCTATTATGACTGCAAAGAGCGGAACGCCTAATACAAATGCGCCAAAATAGAGGTGCATCTGCGCCAAAAACCAGACGAGTTTTCTTGAGTCAAGCCCGCCTATCTGCCGGTATTCGTTGGCCTCAAGGGCAAAGGCAGGGGCGGCAGCGAGCAAGATAATTATTGTCAGGATTGTTCGTCTAATCGGCAATTTCATCTTTTTGAGATACCTCCGATAAATCAATTGTAAAGAATCAAAGAGTCAGAGCATCAAAGCAATAACTTAACTTTGACTCTCTGACTCTTTGACTCGAAAATGGATTGGAGACCGAATCAAGCCTCCAATCCATCCTATAACCATGCTAAAATTTATAGTTCACCCTCAGAGTAGGAACGCCAACCACAGTTGTTTTTGATGTCTCCTGAAGTGTTGAACCATAAGCCGGATCGCCTTTCACCTTTATGCTTGTACCCAGCAGTGCGACAACCGCGTCAATTGTCCAGTTGCCTGCAACTGCCCTTGCTCCCAATGCCGGAGCCAGCGCTGTTATTGTGTGTTTCTGTGTTCCTGCAACCGCCTCATCATCGCCTACGCTCATCTTTGAATAGTGAAGCTCCATGCCAACAAGAAGCGTAGACCTGAGTGGATATAGCGCAGCTACTGCAGTCTCAATAGTGGTAACACCGCCGAGCTTAGCGCCTGCGCTTTTTCCAGAATCCTTGCCGAAATCAAGCGCGGCATTCAGAATCACTGGTCCCAGATAGGTATAAGCTGCGCCAATCCTTGTAGAGGAACCGCTTGCGTCTGCCGATGAATTGCCTTGCACTATATTCGTCTCAGATATAGAGCCGTAACCGACCCATGCAGCAAGCCCAGGAACGCCAGGTATAGCGCCCTTGACTGTCAAACCATAATTATTGCCTGCCGGATTAAGGGCAACAGCCCCAACAGCGGGAAGTGTTAAATAACTCCTAAAACCAGGAAGTCTTCCAATGCGAAGCTCAAGATTCTCAATCAAACCTATATTTACTGAAGAAACCGTAGTGCCGCCAACTGTTGCATTGCCGGCTCCAAGGGTTGTATCATTAGAGCCTACGACATTAAAACTATGGCTTACAACATCCAAATCAACATTGACCTCTTCCGCCCCTGTTGTCACACCCATCTCCTGAATCAATGCCCTGGATGGTCCTGCCAAAGCCGCCCCTGCAAAAAATAACGTAAAGAATGCTGCCATCAACATAGCTGATACTTTTCTCATCTTTCACTTCCTCCTTTTTTATTTTATTAAAATTTTTACCACCGCGACTATTACCACTACAATTACTGCCAACCCGAGCAAGAGCTTTTCGTGAATACACGCCCCTATCTTTTCAATACCCTTGCTGCCTTCTTTAACCTCTTCACCCCCTTCCTTGCAACTTTTTAAGGGACATATATAAGACATCGCGCCTCACCCCTTTCATCATGAAATAGAAGCAGGGGATAGGCATTCTTCGCCTACCCCCTTACCTCAGGAGGAGAATTTGAAGAAAATTCTCACTGATAGCTAAATGCAATAGCTATGCCATAATTCAAGAATTATTATTCTCATTGCTTTTCAATATGTTATAAACTTAGGTCTGAAAATATAGAAATGGCTTGATGCGGCAGAAATGATGGAATGGGGGATACAGAAGCGCAGCATACTGCGCCCATGCTGAGGTGCAATGTATATTATGCAAAAATGCCGCATGAGGCAGAAATGCGTCTGACTTTGATGGGCTGTTGCCCAAAACATCTTTTTATAAGTTTGTCATGCCCGAATGCTTTTATCCCCGATAGAAACATTCGGGGACGCATCCATGGTTTGTTTTTAATACTGGATTCCCGCTAAAAACCTGCGGGAATGACAGTTTAAAACACTATAGCTCTTCCCCGAATGTTTTCCTAATATTATCTCTCTTTTTGCCCCTACTTCCTCAGGAGGAAAAGGCTCATAGCTGGGCGGGTGCTTCAGCACGCCGTCCACATGGATGCCTGATTCGTGGCTGAAGGCCATGCCCCCTACAATCGGCTTGGCAGGATGAATGGGTCTGCCTGCAAACCGTGCAACAAGAAGCGAGAGTTGCTTGAGTCTTTTGGTATCAATGCCGGTTCTTATCCCTTCAAGTCTTTCCAGCGCCATGACCACCTCTTCAAGGCTTGCGTTTCCAGCCCTTTCCCCCATGCCGTTCACGGTGACGCTGGCATATTCAGCCCCTCCCTTTATGCCTGCAAGCGCGTTAGCTGTTGCCATGCCAAAGTCGTTGTGGGTATGAATCTCCACGGGGGTCTTGATATGCCTTTTGATATAAGATATAAGCTCAAACGCCCTAAACGGCGTAAGTATGCCTACAGTATCGCATATCCTGACCCTGTCGGCCCCAAGTTCTTCCGCAAGGCGGCAGACTTCAAGAAGGAAGGAGGGCTCGGCCCTTGACGCATCCTCAAGACTGCAGGCTATGTAACAACCTTGTTTTTTGAGCGCGGGAATAAGTTTCGCAAACCTCTCTTTTACCCAGTTTCTATTTTTTCTGAGTTTTTTATCTATCTGGATATCGGAAACAGGAGATGAGATATAAAGGTTTTTCACGCCGCACAATAGAGAAGCCTCGATATCTTTTTCAATAACCCTGTTCCATGTGAATATCCTCACAGGAAGCCCAAGACCAACGACCGCCTTTACAGCCTCAGCCTCTTCACCTCCCATAACCGGCGTGCCGGCCTCAATTTCCTCGATGCCGATAGCGGACAATGCCTGCGCAATCTCTACCTTCTCGTCTATGGAAAAGGCAACGCCGGGCGCCTGTTCACCGTCTCTTAATGTTGTGTCAACGAAAATCATATTAATTGCCGTGATGCGTGTGCGTGATGCGTGGAAGAACAATCCTTTCCCAAAAATCCCACAGCATCGCTTCTGCACTGGCGGCAGTGTTTCATGGTTTCAATCTCACTGCCTGCCGCAATCTGCATCTTTTCCAATTCCGCCTGTTCCGGCCCCTTTATTTTTTCAAATGCGCTTCCGGACGCGGGGATGATCGGCATAATATTGACCAGATGCGCGCCAAGTTTCTTTGCCTCTCTTGCAACCGTTTCTATATGGCTGTCGTTGATGCCAGGAATATACAGTGTGTTTATTTTTAAAAATATCCCTTTGCCTTTGAGTTTCAAAAGCCCCTCTCTCTGCCTTTCCAGAAGCAGAGCCGCTCCCTCTTTGCCATAGTAGTTTTCTCCCCTGAATCTGACCCACCTGTAGATTTTCTCCGCCGCGTCTGCATCTACGCTGTTGACGGTTACGGTGATATAACCGACCTTGAGCCGCAAAAGTTCATCCGCATAATCCGCCAGCATCAGCCCGTTGGTGGAAAGACAGAGATGCAGAGATGGAAAATCCCTTCTCACAAGTTCAAGGGTGTGGAATGTCTTTTCAGGATTCGCCAGACTATCTCCCGGGCCTGCAATGCCGACTGTGGAGATATGCGGCATGGCCTTTATGGCCCGGCGCAGACTTTCTACTGCCTCTTCCGGCGAAATGAGCTTTGAAGTTACGCCAGGTCTGCTCTCATTGGCGCAGTCATATTTTCTGCTGCAATAGTTGCAGGAGATGTTGCACTTAGGCACTACAGGGAGATGGATTCTGCCAAATCGTTTGCTTGCGTCTTCACTGAAGCACGGATGTCTTGTAAGGATGGGCGTCCGCATATCTTGCAATCCTCCCTTTTATAAGTCTTAAACCTTTTAAACTCCATCTTCCCTAAATCATAGTAGAGGAGAATATTCATCAACGGCTCTCCAAAGCCTGTCAATATCTTTATCGCCTCCATAGCGGCAAGGCAACCCAATGTCCCTGATACAGCGCCGAGAACAGGAAAGCCGTAAGGGTCCCAAACAGGGTCTTCAGGATAGAGGCAGTGGAGACAGGCGGTTTCATCCGGAATAACAGTGAACAGATAACCTTCCATGCCGTTCATGGCAGCCTCTATCATTACTGTTCCTGCATCTGCGCAGGCCGCATTTATCAGCCTCCTTTCAGGAAAGTTATGCCTTGCGTCAATAACGATATCAACATCTGGCATTATGGCTTTAAGCCTTCCGGGTTTTATAGGCTCGTCAAAAACATCTATCTCAATATGCGAATTAAAGTTTTTTATGGTCTCTTTTGCCTGAATAACCCGCGATTTTCCTATCCACTCCAATGTCATAAGTGTTTGCCTGTTTAGGTCGGCAGTTTCCAGTTGCCCCTCGTGTATAAACGCAAGCCTTCCTATGCCTGCCGCAGCAAGATACATGGCAGCTGTTCCACCAAGCCCGCCGACGCCAGCCACAAGCGCAGATGAATTTTTCAATCTTTGCTGTGTGTCTTTTCCAAAACCGTCAACAGACATCTGCCTTTTGTATCTTTCCAGTTCTTCCGGCTTTAACTCATTACTCATAACTCACCACTCAACACTGCCCTTATCCCTTCCCCTATCCAATCGTATCGCATGAAGGTCTTTATACCTTTTTTTTCAAGCTCCCTTTCGGGCGTCGGGCCTATTCTGCTTACAAGGAGTATGCTGCAATCCTTTATAGCTTCATAGACTTTTTCAAATTTATTATCCTCATAAAGATGCGCCTCATTCCCGGCACAGTATCTTTCAACAGAACGCTCCTCCAGAAACCTTGTCTCGCCTTCATCCGCCTCATATATCAAAAACCTTTCCGCATGGCCGAAGTGTTGGTTTATAACCCTTCCGTCTTTTGAAGCAACCGCTATTAACATTGCTCCTTCTCCAGAATCTTTCTTAACCATATCGGCGGTTTTTTTAGGACCTCTGTCATCTTCTGCAATACCGCATCAATCTGCTCAGGCTGCGAGACCTTTATGGGATGGATTCTCTGCCGGATCACCCGCGCAGCAGCCACCGACCCTATCTGACTGCAATAGACAATGGCGCAATCCTTTATGGCAGCAATCCGTTTATCAATCTTGTCCGTTTCGTCATTTCCGCTGGGGACAGATTTAAAATCTGTCCCCGGTTCCCGCATCCCAGAGAATTGAAATCCAGCAGGCGTCACATCGTAGATTGCAAATTGCCTGCACCAGCCAAAGTGGTCGTCAATTGTTATATTGTCCTTTGTGGCAAAGGCTATCTTCATATTCTTATAACCTCAGGTTCATGTGTGTGGCATTTCTTTGCGCATACCCGAGCGCATGCCTCGCATCCGATGCAGTCATCAGGATTTTTAATGGCCATCACCATATTGCCCATATCGTCTCCATATTCGTCTTTTCCTTCGAACGGTTTTTCTATAAGATTCAGCACCCCTCTGCCGCATACCTTGTAGCACCTGCCGCAGGCTATGCAGGTTTCAACATTGATGCTCTGAATGAACTGCGGCGTCCATGTCTTGCCGCCTTTGGTAACCGCTGTGATGGGATTCATTTTCATTCCTCCTCGTTCGTTTGTCCATAAATATATTCGCCGTCTCAAACAAAAAATTCAAACTGCCGCGATACCCGATCCTCACCTTCAAAGTCTCTCCGAATCTGTCATACACCGGAAAACCCATTCTTAACAGCGGTATGCCAAGCCTATCTGAAATCTCTTTCCCATGACTGTTGGCGATGATCAAATCCGCATCCCGTGCCATATCTTCCAAGTCTTCCAGATCGCTTGCCCCTTGACCCCCCTGCTTACCGCCTGCAGGGGCAAGCTTGCCCCCTGACCCTGTTGCTTCTACTCCCATCTCACGACAAAACGCAGTTATCCCCGCAAACATGTCTCCATCAAGTCCGATGACAATCTTTTTATCCGCCATAACAAGATGCGTATCCACCATTGCGTCTATAAGCCTTTTCCTCCATCTCCTGATGCCTTCGGGACAATCCTTGCCGCTGAGCTGCATCAAAAGTTTTATAAACTCATCGGTTGCCTCAATGCCTGTAAGACCGTCAAACATAAAGAGCGGGATGTCAAATCTTTGTTTAAGAATTTCTCCTCCCTTGCACATCTTTTCACCTATGGCAATGGTAGCAGAGGCACGTCCCATGCGTTTTATCTCCTCTAAATGCGAACCATCCAACGGAAGGACTCCATATCTATCCTTTGAACCATCCATTGATAGGGAAATATCCGGCAGCACAACAGGCTTGAGGCCGAAAGATAAAACCGTCTCTTTTATCTCTTCCAAATCTCCGATGGTCAGAAACGCGGAGGGGAGTATGTTTATCTGATTGGAGATAACAGGGCCGGCCTCTGCCATATTTTCCAGCATAACCTCTATTGCCTTTGCATAACCATCTTCAAACCCACCCATGTAGTCAGGCGCGGAGATATAGAGTATTTTGCAATTTTCAATTTGCAATTTGCAATCTTCAATTATCCTCTCTACGTCTTCTCCCCTCACCTCCGAAAGCGCTGTGCCGATAATCCCGATGAGAGACGGTTTGAATCTTTTGTGAATATCAAGAATCTTGTTTTTCAATTCATCCAGGCCGCCCATAATAGTCGGCATCTCCTTTATATCCGTGCCAACAAGCCCGACAGGTTCTTTGAGATGCTGCGTAAGCAAAACCTTGCCCAGAAATGTGCAGCCCGGCGCAGCATGAAACATGGCTACTGCACCCTTGATGCCCTGAAGCGCATAGGCAGCGCCAAGCCCCGGACTTGTCTTTAACGGATTTACGGTTAAGGTCTTTCCCATATCAAATCCTTCTTTGCCAATCTCCACACCGGAGAATAAATCGTCTTCACAATATCCCTCGCCAGATTCATGAGTCCTTTATAACCAGCATACGGCGTGTGCCTCTCCTGGTTTATATCTATGAAAGGTATCTTTTCTTTATACGCGAGATACTGATTTCTTCCGCCTGCAATCAAAATGTCCGCCTTTGTTTTGTATATTGTGTCAAGGAGGATCTTTGGGCTTACATCCTTTAATATCCTCTCCTCGCCTATGAGCTCTTTAATCTTCGCAATATCGGACAGGCTTGATTTTTTCACGCCGCAGGCTGTAACCTCTATCCCCAAATCATTCAGCGCCGAAAGGATGCTCCAGCTTTTTACGCCGCCGGTATAGACAACTGCTTTCTTGCCTTGCAGGGGCATCCTCCCCCTGCCCCCTCCAGAGGGGGACACAACATTAGCAAGGGTTGTCTTAACCCAAGCCTCCTCTTGAGCAATCAGCGTTTCAGTCCGTTCTTCAATTTCCTTATCCTGAAAAAACCGCGTTATTTCCCTGAGCGCATTGCCGGTATTTCCCATGCCGTAAAAAGAGACCTCCCTGAAGGGAACGCCGTATCTTTCCTCCATCCCCCTCGCCACATTGATAAGCGCCCTGCCGCAGACAAGGAGATTGAGCTTTGCATGGTGAGCGTAAGTAATCTCCTTAAAGGTTGAATCTCCTGTTATCTTTGACAACACCCTGATTCCAATCTTTTCAAAGAGCGGCAGAATATCCCAGAGCTCACCTGCGATGTTGTATTCGCCGATCAGGTTTATAAAGGGGACTGTCCCAGATTTACGGGCGGAGCGGAGCGAAGCCGTAGAATCGGGACTGTCCCAATCCAAATTTCCCGTCCCTATCACATGATTCAACAACACATCCCCTGCCAGACGATTTCCAAGATTTTTATGTCCAAGGAATCCCGGCGCAATAACCGGAATTACCGGAATGCTAAGTTTTTCACGCGCCTGCTTGCACACCGCCTCCACATCCTCACCAGTGAGGCTCGGGATGCAGGTGGAGTAAACAAAGATTGCGGCGGGTTTGTATCGTTGCGCGATGTATTCAACAGCCTGCATGAGCTTTGCTTCAGAGCCGTAAATAATATCCATCTCCGTCATGTCGGTTGTAAAGCCGTAACGATAGAGCCTTGAACCTGACGACAAACTCCCGCGTCCTTCATAGCTGTTTCCGCAGCAGGCAATCGGGCCGTGAATAAGATGCGCCGCGTCGGTTATCGGATTCAGCACGATATATGCGCCGTCAAATGCGCAGCTTTCGCCGCCTCTCGGCCTCTCGCAGGCTTTATCTTCGCTTGGATTATGCTCACAGGCTGACTCTTTTAAAATTTCCG
>CAZVZI010000033.1:0-10279 GCA_964631455.1 uncultured Thermodesulfobacteriota bacterium
GATTCTGCGGTAAATCCCCCTGTATCCCCCTTTTTCAAAGGGGGAGTTAAAGAAATCCCCCCTTTATTAAAGGGGGGAGAAGGGGGGATTTCATCTATTATTATGGAGAACGACGGGAAAACCCTTTTTTTATTTGAAATAGCCCATGTTACCATTGCAGGTCTTCCTGCAAATATATGCCCCGGCATGACCCTGACTACTTCTATGCCCCTCAATGTGGATTCTGAAAGTATGCCTGATATGACTATGATAGAGAGCATCATCGCCACAATAAGATAAAGGAGATTGTTTCCGGTATTTATGGCGGCTATGCCTATTAAAAAGAGAATTGCAATAAACTTTTTTCCCTCTTTTGTAAAGGATAACGTCCTCGGAAGGATAAATAACCCCCCCAACCTCCCTTTGATAAAGGGGGAAGAGTGGGGGTGTTTGTTAATCTGTTTTTTGCTTGTCAGCAGTTTGGCAAATGCGGTAAGCCAAGGCAGGGGCGCGGATAAATAGCTCATAACGGCACTTCAATATTTTCAATTATCTCCTGTATAATGCCCTCAACATCTTCTGTTTCTCCTTCTGTAGCTTGAATTACCCTGTGGCTGAATACAGGTATTGAAAGCATTTTTATGTCGTCAGGAGTGCAGTATGCCCTGCCGTCTACGAGGGCAAATGCCTGTGCGGCACGATAAAGCATCATGGCCCCGCGGGGGCTTACGCCCAACCTCAGCCTGTCGGATTTTCTTGTGGCGTCCACAATTGCAAGAATATAATTCACCAGGTCGTCATCAACCTTTATTTCATCCACCATCGCCTGAAGACGTATTACCTCATCTGTAGACAGGGTAGGGGCAAGATGCTGAGGTTGAAGGTCGCCTGAAGGAGACAGAAGTATCTTCTTTTCAGCCTCTCTTTCAGGATATCCTATCCTTATCCTCATCATAAACCTGTCAAGCTGAGACTCCGGCAGCGGATATGTGCCTTCGTATTCCAGCGGGTTTTGCGTCGCAATAACCATGAAAGGCGCCGGCAGCGGATGGGTTGTTTTATCAACAGAGACTTGTCTGTCATTCATTGCCTCAAGCAAAGAACTCTGCGTCTTGGGGGTTGTGCGGTTTATCTCGTCCGCCAGTATAATATGGGCAAAGATAGGGCCGGGCTTGAATTCAAAGGCATGCTTTTCCTGATTATAAATCGTAACGCCTGTAATGTCGGAGGGGAGGAGGTCGCTGGTAAACTGGATTCTCTGAAAGGTGCAGTTTATGGACCTGGCAAGCCCGTGGGCAAGGGTTGTCTTGCCTATGCCCGGGACATCTTCTATAAGCAGATGTCCTTTGGCGATAAGGGCTGTTATTGCCTGCCTGATGACATCCGGTTTTCCTTTAATTATTTTTTCAAGATTTTTCTGTAACGAAGCAATTTTGGCTGTAATATCCTTAATGGGTGTTTCCATACTTAAAATTGTATCAGAGCGGGGTGCCTCAGTCAATACTTGACAAATTACATATCAAGATATATAGTAAGCGCTTACTAACTAAAGGACACTCTGAAAAACTATCAAGTCTGTCATTGCGAGCAAAGCGAAGCAATCTCGCTTCTATATAAGTCAATATGTTAGAGATTGCTTCGTCGCAAAAATCGCTCCTCGCAATGACATTTACGGGTTTTTCAGAGTGTCCTAAATTCATTCTATGGCGCAAAACGATGGTTAAAAAAAGATTAAAAGCAAAAGAGAGAAGCGGCCAGATTGTAAGGGTTGCCATGAGGCTTTTTTCGCAAAAAGGCTTCAAAGGCACCACAACAAGGGAGATAGCGGAAAAGGCCGGTATCAGCGAAGCCATCATCTTTAAGCATTTTGCAAAAAAAGAAGAGCTTTATTCTGCTATAATTGACATGTGTTGCAATGACAGCAGGGGACAATCTCTATTGATGAAACGTCTGGAAGGAAAACAGGGGAGGGATGTTTTTAGAGAAATTGCCGACTTCCTTATACGAAAGCATCAGGAAGACCCTGCCTTTATGAAACTTTTAATGTTCAGCGCATTGGAGGGGCATAAGCTTTCCGATATATTCATAAAAACGAGAGGGTTGGGAATAGTGGATTATCTGGCAAAGCATATCAATAATCTCATAAAAGGCGGAATATTCAAGAAGGTAAATGCCCATCTGGCAGCAAGGGCATTTCTGGGCATGATTCTCCATTACAGTATGACGCAGGAGGTTTACGGCATGAAGAAATTTTCCAAAACGCCGGTAAAAAAGGTAACAGATACCTTCGTGAATATATTTTCTGAGGGCATAGAGAGGAGGCAGGTATGAATGCAAAGTCGAAAGTCAAAAGTCAAAAGTCAAAAGCGAGAAAAATTTTATTGCTCTTCACTCTTCACTATTCACTGTTAACTGTAGTTTATGCAGAAGAAAAAACTATTACCCTTGCCCAAGCCTCCCGTCTTGCTGTTGCCGGCTATGAATCCGTGAAGTTATCCGAAGAAGACCTGTATCAGGCGGAAAAAGGGATTGATAAGGCATTGTCTCAGATGCTGCCGTCTTTGACGGCTGACGCCAATTATACAAAATATTCTGAAAGTGCGACCTCCGGCAGTTTAAATGTCCAGCCTGAAGAGAGTTCATCTTACGGTCTAAAACTTACCCAGTCGTTATATTCAGGCGGCAAGGAGTGGAGTCTCTGGAGACAGGCCAAAAAGAAAACAGAGTCAAATAAGTACGGCCTGGAGGCGGTTAGGCAAGATGTTGCGCTCAATGTTTCCAGGGCATACTTTGCTGTTTTGAAAGCGGAAAAGACCGTGGAAATAAAAGAGGCTTCATTAAAAAGGGCGATGGAACAGAGAAAAGTTGCAGCTGCAAGATTTCAGGTAGGAGAGGTTACGAAGGCCATAGTTCTGAGGAGCGAGGCGGAGGTGGCTAGCGCAGAAACAGAGCTTATAAATGCCAAGAAAGATCTTTTAGTGGGCAGGGACAAACTGGCGAGACTCATAGGCGTTTCAGAGTCATTTAAGGTTGTGGATCCGAATATTCAACCAATTCCTGATGCCGGTTTGGATAAACTTACAACCCTTTCTCTAGAAAAAAGGCAGGAATATATACAGAGCAGGCTGGATCAAGAGATTGCAGAAGAGGGGATTAGCTATGCCGGAGGGAACTTTCTGCCCAGCCTTAAGCTTGAAGGCGTTTATTCAAAGAGAGACCAGGATCCCAAATCTGCGCTTTTTAACGATGAGAGCATATATGCGGGCGTTATATTCACTTATCCCCTGTTTGAGGGGGGCTTGAGAAAGGCGGAACTGGACGAGGCGAAGAGCAAAAAAAGGCAGGCGGAGTTTAAAAGGATAAATTTAAGGAGAGATATTGAATTGGAGGTAAGGGAGGCGTTTCACAACCTTGAGGCGTTTGCCTCGGTTATAGAATCCAATAAAAGGCAGTTGTCGTTTGCAGAGGAAAACTACACCATGGTTTTCAAGCAATTCAGCTATGGTCTTTCGACAAATGTTGATGTGATAGATGCGAACTCAACCCTTGTGGCTGCCCAGAGCAATCTGGCCAATGCAACATACGATTATCAAACTGCAATTCTTGATTTGAAAAAGAAGGTCGGTATACTTTTTGAAGATGCGGTGTTTTCAAAATGAAACATTAAAGAGACGAGGATATTGTCATGAAAATTGTTATAAAAAGCGCAATGATACTTCTTGCGTGCATGCTGAGCATTTTATCCTGCTCAAAAGAAAACGGCAAAGCAAAAACAAATCAAGCCGCAACGGATAGCGTCAGTAAAATAAGCAGCGCAACCGTTGTGGGAAGGGCCGTCCAAAGAACAATAGAGGCAACAGGAACGCTTGCAGCGTGGGATGAAGTGACGGTGAGCAACGAAACTCAGGGAACGGTTGAAGAGATTTTTGCCGATATGGGAGATGAAGTGCTTGAGGGAAAACCCCTGCTGAGATTTAACCGCCAGGATGCAAGATCTGATTTTAACAGCGCCGATGCAAATCTCAAAAAGGCGCGCGCTGTATTGGCTGACGCCGATTTAAATCTCAAAAGATACCTGAATCTCTTTTCAGAGGGCATCGCCTCAACCAGCCAGAGGGACGCGGCTCAAATCCAATATGACATAGCGGATGCGCAGCTAAAACAGGCGGAGGCGCAATTTGAGATAGCAAAGAAGCGGCTGGCTGATACCGAGATAGTATCGCCCATATCCGGCCATGTGAAGAAAAGATTCGTATCAACAGGCGAGGCCTTAAAAGACAAGACCCCTCTTTTTACATTGGTCAAGAACAATCCGTTGAAGTTCCAGGGCTCGGTGCCGGAAACCTTTGCCTCTCAGATAAAGGCCGGCCAGGATGTTATTGTTTATATAGATGCGTTTCCGAACGAGACATTTTCAGGCGAAATTATTCGCGTAAGCCCGTCGATTGATGAAAAGACAAGAACGTTTCCCATTGAAGCCAGAGTGTCGAATTCCGGCAACATATTGAAATCAGGTTTTTTTGCCAAAGCCGTTATAAAGATGAAGCAGGAAAAAGATATCCCGTTTGTCCCTGAAGCCGCCGTATATTCTCTTGCAGGCATAAACAAGATATATGTGATTTCGAACAATATAGCCGTAGAGCGATTGGTAAAAACAGGCGCTCATGAAGCAGGGATGGTGGAAATCATTCAGGGCGTTAAGCCCGGCGAGGTGGTCGCCGTAACAGGTCTTGACCAATTGTTTGACGGGGCGAAGGTGGAAGGAAAATAATGTCTCTATACGAAATCTGCGTAAGAAGGCCTGTATTTGCAACAATGCTTATTGCAAGCCTTGTTGTTCTGGGGGTTGCCTCATACAGGGAGCTTGGCGTCGACCTTTTTCCAAAGGTAGACCTGCCGACCATTACCGTAACAACAAGGCTTGAGGGCGCAAGCCCTGAAGAGATAGAAAATCAGATTACCAAAAGGATCGAGGAGGTTGTCAATACCATAAGCGGCATTGACGAACTCCGTTCCACAACCATAGAAGGCCAATCCCAGGTTTATGCCACATTTGTTCTTGATAAGGATATAAATATTGCGGCGAACGAGGTGAGGGAAAAGGTGTCGGCCATAGTGTCCCAACTTCCCCCCGGCACGGATGCGCCTGCCATAGAAAAATTCGACCCCGATGCCTCGCCGGTCATGGCGATTGCCGTTTCAGGCAGACGCACTGCAAGAGAGATAACCGAGATTGCCGATAAGAGGATAAAGCGTCAGCTTGAAACGGTAAGGGATGTCGGCGCCATATCCCTTGTAGGCGACAGAAAAAGGGAAATACAACTCTTCATCAATCCTGACAGGCTTGCCGCATACAATATCGGCATTCAGCAGGTTCAGGAGGCGGTTAAAAGACAAAATATTGAGATACCCGGAGGAAGGGTTACATGGCTAAGCCGTGAAGAGGGAATCAGGACTATGGGGAGGATCGAGCGGGTTGAAGGTTTTAACGGCCTCATAGTCGCCGATTACAAGGGCGCGCCTGTAAGGTTGAAGGATGTCGGTTATGTTATTGACGGCGAGGAGGAAGCGAGAACATTATCCCGGCTCAACGGAAACAATGCGGTATCTCTCTTTGTAAGAAAGCAGTCCGGGACAAATACGGTAGAGGTTACGGACAATGTTAAGAAAAAACTTGAGGAGATACAAGGGCTGCTTCCCAAGGATATAAACATACAGATAATCAAAGACCAGTCCAAATTCATCAAACGTTCCGTGTCTCAGGTTGAAGAGCATCTTGTGCTGGGAGCCTTTCTTGCAAGCCTCATAATATTATTTTTCATAAGAAACTTGAAGACCGCATTTATTGCCGCTGTCGCCATCCCGACATCCATCATAGCCACATTTACCGCCATGCGCTATATGGGATTTACCCTCAACAATATGACCCTGCTTGCGCTTTCCGTATGCACCGGCATTGTCATTGACGATGCTATCATCGTGCTTGAAAACGTTTTCAGGCACATAGAGGAAGAAGGGCAAACGCCTTTTGAGGCTGCGATAAAAGGCACAAAGGAGATTGCCCTTGCCGTTATGGCGACGACATTATCACTGGTTGTGATATTTCTTCCTGTCGCCTTTATGGGCGGACTTGTGGGCAGATTCTGGAAAAGTTTCGGCATTACTGCGACCATGGCCATATCCGTGTCCCTTCTTGTCTCATTTACCCTTACGCCCATGCTTTCATCCCGTTTTTTGAAGGCACCGGAAAGCCGCGACAAGGGAAAATCAAAACAGTCGCTCTTCTACAGCCTCCTGGAGCGTGGTTATATGTCTATGCTTCGGTGGTGCCTCGGCCACAGGGTTATAGTCATTATACTTGCCGTCGGGCTTTTTTTCTCAACCGTATTGATTATGAAATTTTTAAAAGGCGAATTTATTGTTGACGACGATATGAGCGAATTTGAGGTGGTGGTTGAAACGCCGCCGGGGGCATCCCTTGAAAAAAGCGATGAGATTATAAAAGAGATAGAGGCTGAGCTTAGAAAAATCCCTGATGTTGAAAACCTCTTTGTTACCATCGGCGTAAGAGGGCAGTATCAGTCCAACGTAACGGATATTTCCATTTATGTAGGACTTAAGCATATGTCCGAGAGAAATAGAAACCAGCAGGCAATCATGCAGGATGCAAGGGGACGCTTGAAAAAATACACTGAACTGAGGCTCGGCATCCAGAATATAAATCTTGTGTCAGGCGGCGGTTTCAGGCAAACGCCTTTCAATCTGGTTATCAGGGGGCCTGAGCTGGAAAAACTTGATGAATATTCCAAGACGCTTATTAAAAGATTGTCCGCCATACCGGGCTTTGTTGACACGGACACAGGACAGGCGCTCAGGCACCCTGAAACGCAGGTGCGGATAGACAGAAAAAAGGCGTCCGACCTCGGCGTGAAGATGGACACAATCGCATCAGGCTTGAGGGTAATGGTCGGCGGCGAAAAGGTAAGCCTTTTTAGAGAGGGGGATGAGCAGTATAATGTCCGCCTAAGACTTATGGCAGATTTCAGGAAAGATGCGCGGCAGATAGAGAATCTGACTGTATCCGGCGCAGACGGCAATCTGGTTAAGTTGAGCAATATTACAACACTGGTAAGCGGCACAAGCCCGGCTCAGATAGACCGTTTTGCCCAGGAACGGCAGATAACGGTCATTTCCAACCTTTTTAAAAAGCCTTTGGGCGAGGCGATAAATCAGGCCAATGACATACTGAAAGAGATGAATATGCCTCCTGCATACGGCGCTTCATATCTGGGGAGGGGCAAGCTTATGCAAGAGGCATTTTTGAATTTTATCATGGCCTTTGTCTTAAGCCTTGTCTTTATATACATCGTTTTAGCTGCGCAATTCGAGAGTTTTATGCATCCGGTTACCATCATGGTATCTATTTTCCTGAGCATACCGTTCGGCCTTTTAAGCCTGCTCATATTCGGCAGCACATTGAATATCTACAGCTTCATGGGCATGTTTGTCCTCATAGGCGTTGTCAAGAAAAATGCCATACTTGTGGTGGATTATACCAATACGCTTAGAAGCCGCGGTATGTCCGTTTACGATGCGCAGATGGAGGCGAACAGGGTTAGGCTCAGGCCTATACTTATGACAACACTTGCTATCATAGCCGGGCTTATTCCTGTGGCAATAGGCAAAGGAGACGGGTCTTCATCAAGGGCATCCATGGCCATAGCGGTTGTAGGCGGTCAGGCCATGTGTCTTTTGATAACACTTCTTGTTATACCTGTGATATATTCGGTCTTTGACAGCTTCAAGGTTTTTCTAAAGGGATTCAGGCCTAATATTATGACGGCCATCGGCTTCAGGAGATATTGATGTTTAAAAAAATAATTGCAATTGTCATATTGTTTGCAGCCTTTGGCTTCGGAATATGGTTTTTTCTGATAAAGTCAAATAACCATACGACAAGTTACAAAACAGCAAAGATAGAGAAAGGCTCCATAGAATCCGAAGTCTCTGCCACAGGCACGGTCAATGCCGTAACCATGGTTCAGGTCGGCAGCCAGGTCTCAGGCACGATCAAGGAATTGCATGCGGATTTCAATTCCGTGGTGAAAGAGGGGCAGATAATAGCCTTGCTTGACCAGAAGACATTTTCCGCCCAGAGGGAACAGGCAAAGGCAAATCTCATCAACGTCATGGCAAATGTGGACAAGGCTAAGGCTGACCTTGTCGACAAAAAGCAAAAGTTTGACAGGTTGATAAAATTATTCAAAGAGGGTTTGACTTCACAGAGCGACAGAGACAGCGCTGAGGCAGTTTATCTTGCCAGCGAGGCGCAGTTGAAATCAGCGGAGGCGCAGGTGGAGCAGTATAAAGCATCGCTTGAACTTACCGAGGTAACCCTTGAATATACTGTTATAAAATCGCCTGTTGACGGTATTGTAATTTCAAGAAATGTTGATACCGGCCAGACTGTTGCAGCGTCATTCCAAACGCCTACGCTTTTTACCATTGCAAAGGATTTGACAAAGATGCAGGTTAATACAAATGTGGATGAAGCGGACATAGGGGCTGTTAAGGCGGCGCAGGAAGCCCAATTTACAGTAGATGCTTATCCTGAGCTGTTATTCAAGGGAACGGTAACCCAGATAAGAAACGCCCCGGTAGTTATCCAGAATGTGGTCACATACGATGTTATTATTGATGTGGACAATAATGAGTTGAAGTTAAAACCGGGCATGACTGCGAATGTCTCCATAATAACCTCGGTCAAGGATAATGCGCTGAAGGCGCCGAATGCCGCTCTGCGGTTTAAGCCTGCAGAAGAGCCTAACCAAAAAAAGGCAAACAAGGGAATTGGCGCAAAGGTCTGGCAACTGCAAAACGGACAGATAAAACCTGTGGTTGTAAAAACAGGGATAAGCGACGGAAGCTATACAGAGATTGTGGAAGGCGATCTCAAGGAAGGCGATGATGTGGTTATAGAATCCACATCAAAAAAAGCCGAGTCTGCAAAAAGCTCGCCGCCGGGCTTTCACAGGTTTGGAAGATAGGTCTGCCATGTCAGGGCTGATAGAGGCGATAGATGTTGTAAAGATATATAAAATGGGGGATGTGGATTTTCATGCCATAAGAGGCGTATCTCTTAACATTGAGAAAGGCGAATTTGTGGCTCTTATGGGGCCGTCAGGCTCAGGCAAATCCACATTTATGAACATAATCGGCTGCCTTGATACGCAAACCTCCGGAAAATATCTGCTGGAAAAACAGGATGTGGCAGGTCTTAGTAAAGACGCCCTGGCTGACATACGCAATAAAAAGATAGGATTTGTTTTTCAGAGCTTTAATCTCCTCCACAAAATATCCGCAGTAGAGAATGTTGCGCTTCCGCTTTTGTACAACGGCTCTCCTTCAAAGATTAGAAGGGAAAGATCTATGGATGCCTTAAGGTCTGTAGGTCTTGAAGGATGGGAATACCACAGACCAAATCAGTTGTCAGGCGGACAGCAGCAGAGGGTTGCCATAGCAAGGGCGCTTATTAACAATCCGTCCTTGATTCTGGCTGATGAGCCGACAGGCAATCTTGATTCGCAGACAAGCATCGACCTGATGAATCTGTTTAAGAAGCTGAATAAAGAAAATGGCATTACTATTGTTATGGTAACGCATGAGGCTGACATTGCCGGATACGCCGGCAGACGCGTTTATTTCAAGGATGGAAGAATAGTAAAGGATAAATGAACACCATCTCAACCCTCAAAATAGCTATTAATGCCTTAAGCATCAACAAGATGCGTTCAGGTCTCACCATGCTCGGCATAATAATAGGAGTTGCCGCTGTAATAGCCATGCTGTCGGTAGGCTCAGGCGCGAGGACGCAGATATCAAAAGAGATTTCAAGCCTCGGCTCCAATCTGCTCATGATTTGGCCCGGCACAGCCACAAGCGGCGGCCTCAGAATAGGTTTTGGAACTATGCCTACCCTCACATCCGATGACGCAAGGGCGATGGCGGAAGAGGCGCATGATGTCGCATTTGTGGCGCCGGTTTTAAACGGTACTGCGCAGGTCGTATACGGAAACCAGAACTGGAGCACTATCGTAACAGGGACAACGGCTGATTTTTTTGAGCTGAGGGAATGGCCCATGGAATCGGGCAGGGCGTTTATTCAGAGGGATGTGGACGGCGCTACGAAGGTTGCGCTTGTCGGCCAAACAGTGGTAGAAAACCTGTTCGGACATGAAGACCCGCTGGGAAAGGTCATAAGGATAAAAAAAATACCTTTTAAGGTAATCGGAGTATTGTC
>CAZVZI010000034.1:0-5844 GCA_964631455.1 uncultured Thermodesulfobacteriota bacterium
AGACGGTTTGTTTGATGTGTATGCGTTTGGCGGAAAGATTGCCGCTGTAAAACCTGCAATCCCCGCTGGTTCTCCTGTTGGGGATTTGAGCGATTGGACAGCAATAGATGCAGCCAGCCTTATTGTTTGCCCAGGATTTATTGATATGCACACGCACTTGCGTGAGCCCGGCTATGAATATAAGGAGACCATAAGAAGCGGCACAATGGCGGCGGCGGCCGGGGGATTTACATCAATTGCATGTATGGCGAATACAAATCCTGTAAACGACAATGCCTCTGTAACAAGATACATACTTAAAAAAGCTGCAGAAGAAGGCGCTGTGAATGTTTTTCCAGTCGGCGCAATAAGCAAAGAGTTGAAAGGAGAGACCCTTGCAGAGATAGGGGAGCTAAAAGATTCGGGATGCGTTGCAATCTCTGATGACGGGAGGCCTGTTATAAACAGCGGTCTTATGAGGCTGGCCATGGAATATGCAAAACTTTTTAATTTTCTAATTATAAGCCATTGTGAAGATATCGGGCTTGCGCCGGGCGGTGTAATGAACGAGGGTTTTATATCGACAAGGCTCGGGCTTAAAGGTATTCCAAATACAAAAGAAGATATTATGGTTGCAAGAGACATTGCGCTGGCGGAGCTTACAGGGGGAAGATTGCATATCGCCCATGTCAGCACAAGGGGGGGCGTCGAACTTGTAAGAAACGCAAAGCAAAAGGGGTTATTAAATATTTCAGCAGAGGCTGCGCCGCATCATTTTACTTTAACGGATGAGGCTGTTATGGGTTATAATACCAATGCCAAGATGAACCCTCCGCTTAGAGCCAAAACCGATATTGATGCAATAAAGATTGGGCTTAAGGACGGAACAATAGATGTAATTGCAACAGACCATGCGCCTCAAAATAGCGATGAAAAAGATGTCGAGTTTGATAAGGCTGCAAACGGCATTGTCGGGCTTGAAACGGCATTGCCGCTCGCTCTAAGACTTGTTGCCGATGGGGTGATTTCACTGAATATCATGATTGAAAAGATGTCTGCAAATCCGGCAAGACTGTTCGGCCTTGACAGCAAAGGAACATTAAAGGTAGGCGCTGATGCGGATATAACCATTGTTGATTTGAACAAGGAATGGGTTGTAGATGCCAAAGAATTGAAATCAAAGAGCAGGAATACTCCGTTCGAAGGATGGAAGATGAAGGGAAGGGTTGTAAAGACCATTGTGAGCGGGAAGATAGTTTATGAGGCATGATATTATAAAACTTTTGCAGCCCTATTTTGAAAAGAGGGACGATATTATTATGGCCTTTCTTTTCGGTTCATGGGCAAGCGGCAAAGGCGGGATGGATTCGGATATTGATATAGCGGTTTATTTCAAACCGAAAACATCACGACTGGAATGGGAAGGTAGCGACGCGAGATATGAAGGGGAAACTGCGCTATGCCGGGAGATAGAGGGGCTTTTAGGCAAAGAAGTTGATCTGTTGGTTCTCAACAGAGCCGCATCCAGTGTTGCCGAAAGCGCCATAAGCGGCGCGCCTCTTGTGATAAAGGACAGGGGATTGTATGTTGATTTTATGATGAAGGTTACAGCCGAAGCCGAGGATTTCAGGGAATTTGCCATAAGCTACTGGAAGCTGAAAGAGGAGATGAGGGAGAGAAGGGAGAGAAGAAATGAAAGCGAAAGTTTACATCACGCTGAAAAAAGGCGTCCTTGACCCGCAGGGAAAGGCTGTGGCAGGCGCGCTTGAATCTATGGGGTATAAGGAGGTTAAAGGGTTGCGCATAGGCAAATTCATAGAGATTGAGCTGGATGCTTCATCAAGAGAGGGCGCAGAGAAGAGGATTAGGGAGATGTGTGAAAAACTTCTTGCAAATACCGTTGTTGAAGATTACAAGGTGGAGATAGAATGAAATTCGGCATTATAGTATTTCCAGGTTCCAACTGCGACCATGACTGTTATCATGCGACAAAGCATGTATTTAATCAGGAGGCGGAATATATCTGGCACAAGGAGACAAGTCTTAAGGGATTTGACTGCATTATCTTGCCAGGCGGGTTTTCTTATGGAGACTATTTAAGAACAGGCGCCATTGCAAGGTTCTCGCCGGTGATGAGCGAGGTGGTCGCCTTTGCCAAAAGAGGCGGCCTTGTTATGGGCATCTGCAACGGTTTTCAGATATTGACAGAGGCAGGGCTTTTGCCGGGTGTTCTAATGAGAAATAAGACGCTCAAGTTCATCTGCCAAACCGTTCGTATAAAGGTAGAGAATAACCGGACTCGTTTTACTAAAGCATATCGGAGAAATCAGGCGCTGGACATCCCCATTGCGCATGCGGATGGGAATTATTTTGCAGATAAGGATACCATTAAAAAACTGGAAGACAATAATCAAATAGTTTTCCGGTATTCCGATCAAGACGGCCGTATTACTGATGACGCCAACCCAAACGGCTCCATGGGCAATATTGCGGCTATTGTCAATGAAAAGGGGAATGTTTTTGGCGCCATGCCGCACCCTGAAAGGGTCTGTGAATCCATTCTGGGAGGAGAAGATGGAAGAGGAGTTTTTGATTCTCTGACCCGCTGACACTTTATAAAATGCCGACTACCTGCTATAGATTTATAAAAGACAGACTTGAACTCTTTGACAGTATCTTGCAAAAAGGGTTTGACCTTAAGGCAGGTAAACTCTGGATCATAGAGCCCTCCCATCTGAGATTCCGCTTGGGGGAATCTATAAAAGATTTAAAGATACCCTGCCTGTTTGGCGGAGAAGATGAATCTGTAATAGAAAATTCCATTCTGGCGCTGCTGCTACTTTTAAAAAGACGTTTAGAGCCGGGTTCCGAGCATGATATTAAGGAGAGCCTTCCGTCTCTCCTTAATATTAAAACAGCCCTCGTAGAAAAGACCCACAGGATAGATTATTTCCTGCCCGATTCCATTGAAAAAAATATTGCCTGCGAAATCTTAACAACAACCCCGTTGATTGACAGCGGGATATTAAAGGCATGGCTTGGGCCGGATGGCTATGGAAAGGCATATTATGCGCTGGTCAGGGGGATATTGGAAAAGGCCGTGTTGGAAGAGGTGCGGATGGAAGGCGCGGAAAAGACATCTGTTCTGGCAATTATGGCAATGGCAAATGCCACTATAAAGAAAAAAGAGGATATCATAAGAAATACAAAGATAAAAGGCTTGAGCTATGAAAGATTGGATCAGGCGGTAGGGCTTGCAATGTATTTTGTTTTTAAAACCGCCGTAAAAGATGTATCGTCTGAGTTAAAGCAAATTATGGCCTCTTCTTATGGTTCGGCAAAGCCGATGATATTCGAGGAGTGGTTTACACCGAGGAGTTTTTTGAGCATTCATGGGAATATTATTCTAAGCGATTTAAACCCCTACGGACTTCAGGGCGGCATAATCTCGCTATTGAAACCGGTTTATGACAGTGCAGTTCAAAAAACGCATGATACGGCAAGCATCGCCCTTGCAATGGAAAATGAGATAAAAAAGGATGCGTCCCTCATAGAAGAGCTTTTCAGCCTTTCCAACATAAACCATTTGAGACAGCTTATAGGCGAGTATCTTCTTGATTATGACACCCCCGGAATAGAGGTCAACCAGATGCTTGCCGAATTGTATCAGGATAATAGATTGATACAGAGCCTGCTTGCCGACTCCAAAGCGGCGCTGAAATTGAACCAAGGATTAGATGCTATAAAGGCGCAGTTTCAAAAAGATGCGGCAAGAATAGAAAAAATAAATGAGATAGAGGAGTTTATAGTCTCAATCACAAAAACTACTTTTCGCGACTGGCTTGGCATGAGAAAAAGGGACACACATATCACAGACATCATAGAGGCGTTTATTGTATACAGATTTGATGAAGATGTTGAAAGATTTGTCGGTTCTATGCGGGTATTGATGATTAACAGGCGCGGCGAGTTTTCCGGCGAGACACTTCGGATGGAGTATGAAAGAGGGAGACTGTACCGGTTTTCTACGGATGAAAGGCCGATTCTGAAGGAGATGGAGATTGAGGCCGAAGGCCATCTTTTTATAGACATGAAAGATTTTACAAAAAAGACCCTGAGGGCCAAGGAAATTACAATGGCGGATTTTATGGAGTCGAATTTCTATAAACCCATCCTCAGGGCTGCCAGCAGATACGGCTCTTCGTCCCCTGGTTTAATATACGATAAGAAGAACATAAAGTTGAACAATCTGCTGGGTGATGCCGTTATATTTTCCGGCGGGGTCGGCAATCTTGTTGCCCTGGCAAGGGATATCCGTCTTGTTATGAAGAGGTATAAGGAGCAGCTTGAAAGAAGGGTTCCGCATATTGCGGAAGAAGAGCTGCTTCACAACATTCATAAGAATTTTGAGGCAATGAAGGAAGAATTCGGCAGAGAGCATACTGAAATAGAAAAAGCCATAGCTGCCGGTGGAAAAGGATTGGAAGCCAGGATGGTAGAATTGAAAGAAAAGGAATACAGGCTGGAAAAAACATATAAAGAAGATCTGGAGGCGGCAATAGGACAGGAGATGGAGGCAGGGCTGTTTATTGCATATGGCAGTAAGGCTGAGGTTATTGTAATGAGAGACGATTTCTGGGGCGAGGTAAAGGTAGCTATCGGAGAAAAGATAAATGAAGCAGCCAGGGGCACTGCCAGAAGTTCCATAATAAGGGCAAAGATGGAAAGGCTGCTTGAGGAAGAGAGGCTAAGAAGGCGCAATCCGCGCCTCAAATACCCGCTTGATGTTTATATAGACAAAACATATGGTTTTCTTATGCCCCCGAGCATGGATGAGCAGCTGGAAAATATAATTGCCCATAAAGATTCATCCGAAGCAAAAGGACTGGCGCAGATATTGGCCCAGGAATGTTTTAATGATTTCAGAAGAATTATTTCCGGTGAGCCCCTTTCTTCCCTGAGAATATTGAGCACTGCCAGCGATATATACAATAAGGGCCATGCCTTGAGCGAAGACGCATTGAAGGCATATATTAAAGAGAGCAGGGGAAGAGGTTTCTTTTTTAAGCGGGAGGCTCAGATAACCGAGTTGAACAAAGAGATACAGAATACCTTTTTCTTCCCGTTTAAGGCGCTGGAGTTATGGTTTGGTGTGTTTATGACAGAGGGGATTAAACAGATAGATGTGTTTTGCAAGGCAGGGGAGATAATATTCAAGGGATTCGAGTCTGCGACCCCTACAATTGTTTATGAGATAGTCAATAAGGATTCGGAATTTTCAAAACTTTTATTGGGACATCACTTTGATAAGTGGCATGAAGAGGCGCAAAAGGCAGCGAGCGGTAAGTAGTAAATGATTCCTGACTACCCTGAATTTTCCAATCTTGGCATTGAATTACGCCGCGAACTTCATCCGTTTTTCAGGAACCTGAAACACGGGATTTCAGAATTTACATTTGCCAATATCTACCTTTTCAGAAATACCCATAACTATCGGATAGCAAGATTAAAAGACGCCCTTTTTTTGATTATCGGCAGCGATAATGGAGGCTCTTTTTTTATGCTTCCATTTGGTCTGCCTGGAAAAGAGTTTCTGGATGAATTATTCCATAAATTCACATCCCTGAAATGCGTAGCAGAAAATCTCATATCAAAACTGACCGGCATGGGATATTCGGTCATAGAAGACCGTGACAATTTTGATTATCTTTATCTGAGGGAAGAGTTGGTGAAATTGTCCGGCGCCAGATTTCATAAAAAGAAAAACATGGTCAATGCATTTATCAACAACTATTTATGCGAGGGCAAGCCTCTTTTAAAAGAATATACGAAGGATGCCATGATGGTTTTAGAGATGTGGCGGGG